>JANNJB010000086.1:0-4805 GCA_031405615.1 Vicinamibacteria bacterium
GTGGGGCTCTACGGCAGCTTCTGCGTGAAGCAGCTCCTGGCCTCGGGCGCCAACGATCAGATCTTCTCGAAGAAGTGGGTCACCGATCTCGAATTCGCCTACCGTCTGCAGAAGGTCACGCTCGGCGTGGGCGTCCAGAACCTCATGGACGTCTATCCGGAGCAGGTTCTTGCCCAGCTCAACACCCAGGGTGTTCGCTATCCGACCACCAACACCTTCGGCATGAACGGCCGCTTCCTCTACGCGAGAGCCAGCTTCCGGTTCTAGCGGACAGCTCCCTGAAACCGTTCACCAGGTCAAGGGCAGACCGCGAAACCAGCGTGCGACCGAGAGCCACGCGCCCGACTGGGCGAACGTGAACCACAAGGCGTGGGCGGGCAGGAAAAACGCCAACATGGTCGAAAGGGCCCGCCGGCTCTGTACGTCCGTGCGGCCGTGGAGAATCAGGCCGATCAGGATCAGGTCGGTCAGGCCATAGGTGATGGCCTGGTAGTAAAGATCGTTGGACAGGGGTGGAAGATAGAAACCAATCACCCTGCCGAGGATCGGATCGATCATGGGGAGCGCGGTGCAGACCATGAACGCGGCATGCAGGAGCCGCACCTTCCGGTAGTAAAGGCCGAAGCCGTACGCGATAGCGAAGAGCGCGGCTGCGGAGAGGGGCAGGTAGAGATTGCGCGCCTCGGCAAGGAACACGAGAGCACTCATCCCCTTGAAACGAGTGTGGGCCAGCAGCAGCGAGGAGACCACGACCAATGGCGCGACCGCGTAGGAGAGGACGCCGAGGGCCCGGTGCGCCCGGCGCCAGCCCGCCCGGATGAGGAATGGCTGCGCGATGAGCAGGAGGGACCAGGCGACCAGTGAGGCCGCATGGACGTGTGTGTACGCGTCGATGTTCCGGGGGGGCTGCGAGAGATACCGGGGCCAGAACGCCGCTACCGCACAGGCGAGCAGGGCCAGAAACCAGTAGCCGCTGTTGTTGAACATGGCGGGAGACTAGGCCCGTTCGAGGACCGTGAGGGTTTCCAGATGGAAAGTCGTGGGGAACATGTCGAACGCCTCGAGGGAGACCGCCTTGTAGCCCAGGGTCTCGAAACGTCGGATGTCGCGGGTCAGGGTCGCGGGATCGCATGACACGTAGATGATCCGCCCGGGGCGTAAGGCGGCGATCCCATCGAGTTCGAGGGCATCGAGGCCGCGGCGGGGCGGGTCGACGATGGTGGTGGCGCCCTTGAGCTGCAGGCCGGTCGCGAGCGCGGTCCCCACACTCAGGGGCAGGCGTTCGATCTTCACGCCATTGGCTTTGGCGTTGCGCCCGAGATCGTCGAAAGCCACCGGGCTCCACTCGATCGCGGTGACGTCGCGGCCCTGGACCGCGAGCGGGATGGAGAAGAGACCGACGCCACAGAAGAGATCCACGATGCGGGCGTCGGGGTCCTTCGCGGCTTGGGCCATCACGGCCTGGAGCAGGCTCTCGGTCAGGAAGCGATTGGCCTGGAAGAAACTCATCACGTTGTGGTGCAGCGTGACCCCCGAGACCTTGTTCTCGATCCGGGCGTCGCCGTAGATCGTCGCGGCTTCGTTCTTCGAGGTCTTGAGCGCGAGGCCGCTCAGCCCGAGTTCGTGGGAATGACGCCGCAAGACGGAGGTCAGTGCAGGGTCGGAAGCGACGAGCACGAGACCCGGCCCGCTGAACGACTCGGCGATCTCGACCGAGCCCGACTTGATGCCACCGGCACTGAGAGCCTTCACCACGACATCGATAAGGGTCCGCATGCGTTCCGAAACCTGCAGGCAGACCGCGGCCGGCACGACCCGATGCGAACGTTCCTCGAAAAATCCCAGAGTGAAGGCTTCCTCGAGACGCGCGCCGTGCAGCTCGACCCGCGCCCGCCAGCCGAACTCGGGTCCGCTGTGCCAGCGCGAAATGGGGAGGTCGATGTGAGCCCGGCCGAGGAGTTCGGCGAGCGCTTCCTTCTTCGCTTCCTCCTGCGCTGCGGGCCCGGCGATCTGGTAGTGGCAGCCGCCGCAGCGGGAAGCGACCGGGCACGGCGCTTCGCGGCGTCCTTCATGGCGGGTTTCGACCGAGACCGCCTCGCCGAAGACCACGCCCTTTCGTTTCGACCTGACCGCCAGAGTCACGTCTTCGCCCTTGAGGGCATTTCGAGCGAAGACGGTCTGGCCGTCGATCTGGAGAAGGCCGTAGCCGCCGTTGACGGCGCGCAGGACCTTGCCCTGGAGAATCTCGCCGCTCATTCGATCTCGGCCAGCAGGAAGCGGGGAAGAGAGAAGCGCTGCAGGATCTTTCGCCTCACGGATTCTTCGATGAGGGTTTCGTAGACACTTGCGGGCATGCGTGACTTATACGCTCCCGTGGCGTCGCGACTCGCTTCCTCGATGGCGCTCACCGCTTCTGCGCCGAGGCCGGCGGCGGCGGCGGCTTCGACGAGCCGATCCTCGAGGCCCGCGAGCGCTTTCTCCGCGTCGTAGGCCCGGTCCTTCTCCACCGCGGCGGCGATCTCAAGAAGGCTGCGCCTGGCCGTGGCGATCGCCATGGCCATGGCGGGCGGGGCGTCCAGGGCGGCGATTTTCTCCGCGAGCTTCGTGATCGCGCTGCCCAGGGACCGCCGGCTCGGCCCTTCGGCCTGGAGCGCGCGACGGTAGCGGTCGACCGCGGCGGTGATCTCGGTCTCGCAGAACTTGAGCGAGCGTATCTTCTGCTTGCGGGCGAAGGAGTGGGCGTGCGCGTCGAAAGCGTCAGTCATCCCGCGCAGCACCACCCGCTTTGGGATGCCCTTCTTCCGGAGCTTTGCGAGGAAGACCCAGTCGGAGTTCGAGATGAAGAGGGGATCCCCCCGCCTCTCCACGAAGGCCCGCTCGATGTCACGGAAGTAGTCGATCTCGGGCTCGACCGGGGAAACGTTCACGGATGGACGGCCCGGAGCCGTCGCACTTCGCCCGAAGCCAGGGATCGCACAACACCCGCCTCGTCCCGTACGACGAGTTGTCCCTCGGGGCTCACGTCCAGCAAGGTCACGCGACGCTCCACGGCGCCCTCGACGAACACGACTTCCTCGCCCCACCACGGGGCCGCAACCGCCTTCCACTGCTCTACGATGTCGCGGTTCGCAAGACCGCCGCGCACCATGGCGATGACTCGAGCGCTGACGTCGGCGACCAGGGCTGGTCGGGAGGCGGTGATGCCGTGGCTCGAGAGCGTGGTGGCGCTCGCGACCGGGATCTCCTCCGCCAGGCCGCCCTCGACGTTGATGCCGATCCCAATGAAGACTCTGGCCGTTCCTTCAAGCAGGCTCGACTCGCAAAGGATGCCGCAGACCTTGAGGCCATCGATCAGGACGTCGTTGGGCCACTTGACGAAGGCTGGCGCGCCGAGGGCACGCAAGGCCGCGACCACGCAGGCGCCCACGCCGAGCGGCAGAACTCCCAGCCGTGACACCAAGACGCCGGGCAGGGTGATGGTGAGCGAGATCGAACCCGGAGGCGACGACCAGGTATTGGCGCCCCGGCCCCGACCGCTCGTCTGAGTCTCGGCCACCACGATGGCGAGGGCGCTCTCGATGAACGGGAGACGGGTCGAGACGAGCTGCCGCGCGTCGTCGTTGGTGGAACCCGTGGTCCGCCGGTGAAAGACCGCGACCTCCTCGAGCCCGCGGGCGGCGAGCGCCTGCTCGTAGTCTTTGGGGCTGAGAGTCAGGGACGCCATGCCGCGCACATCACGCCTTGTCGGGGACGGGCAGGAGATCGATCTCCTTGACGAGGCCGGCGATGTCGAAGTCCGTTCCGGAAACCGTGGTCTTCTTGAGCGACATCACACGGGTGGCGGCCACGATGTCCGCCTCGGCCTTCGAGAACGTGTCGAGCACCCCCTGAGGGGCCGCGATGGCGAGCGAGGCCACGTGCCGGCCGACCGTCCCTCCCGCCAAAGTCTTGGCGCGGTTGATCGCGCCGAGCGCGCCCTTCGCGAGGTCGTACACGTCTTCATGCTCACCCGAGGTTCCAAGCGACGTCAGCTCGCTTACTTCGGGCCAGGGTGCGAGGTGTATCGACGCGTTCGAGGCGAGGCCGAAATCCCAGCTCCACGCCTCCTCGGTCACGTAGGGCACATAGGGGGCAAGCAGCCGCAGGATGATGTTGAGTCCCTTGCGCAGGGCCGCTACCGCGGAGGCTCGACCCGCGGGGTCGGACTCGCTCCGCGCGCGCGCCTTGACGAGTTCGAGATACGAATCGGTGAAGCTGTCCCAGAAGAAGCGCTCGATAGAGTCGAGCGCCCCGGCGTAGTCCATGGCGTCCAAAGATGTGGTGGCGCTCTCGATCACGCCTTGAAGCTGATGCAGGAAGCCGAGATCGAGGGGATGCGTGATGGGTCCCACGGGCGCTTCCTGGCCGAGGACATAGCGGGTGGCGTTGTAGACCTTCACCACGAGGCGACGGCCCACCTTGAGGACCTTTTCATCGAAGGCCGTGTCGACCCCGAGGCGGGCGGCGAGGGACCAGTAGCGCACCGCGTCCGACCCGTACTGGTCGAGAAGATGCATGGGCGTCACCACGTTGCCCTTGCTCTTCGACATCTTCTTCCGATCCGGGTCGAGAACCCATCCGGAGATGGCCACGCGTTTCCAGGGGATCGTGCCCTCGTGAAGCCAGGCTTTCGCGATGGTGTAGAAGGCCCAGGTCCGGATGATCTCGTGGCTCTGCGGTCGCACGTCCATGGGGAAGAGCTTCTTGTGCCGGGCGGGGTTTCGCGTCCAGCCGCTGGCGATCTGGGGTGAAAGCGAACTGGTGAA
>JANNJB010000087.1:0-28193 GCA_031405615.1 Vicinamibacteria bacterium
CAATTGTTCCGGATTGAACATCGTCTCGTGTCTCCTCGGCGAATCCTACAGAAGGGTGCTCCGCGAGCGTGAGGCCTGAGAGAATGCCGCTATGAAACGGACGCTCGCCCTCGGCCTTCTGGCCCTTCTCTACTCCCTGCCCGCCGCCGCCCAGGGCCAGCTCGAGTGGGACCGAACGACGGTCGTGACGAAGCTCGACAATGACGGCGGCGTCTCGGTGGCCGAGACCCACGAGGTCACGATCTCCGGCGAGGTCACATACGCCTATCGCAATCTTCTAGTGGGCGCTGATCAGACTGCCGAGGTCCACGGCGTTTCACTTGTCGATTCCCTCGGCGTGAAGCGTGCTCTCAAGAACAGGCCCGACGGGCCCGATTCGTATCAGTCCTGGGCGTGGGGTCTGCAGATCTGGTTCAGGGCCGAGGCGGATCCGCCGATTGAACCGAGTGTCCGAAGAAGTTACTTGATCGAGTACACGCTGCGCGGCGCGGTGACGCCTTCATGGGACCTGGCCGCCGGGGTCCAACCGCTCGATTCCGGCACCCAACCGCGGAGCCCGCTCGATCGCGCCCGGGAAGTGCTCGCGGGGTGGAAGGCGGCGTGGCCGGATTTGAACCGCGTCTATCGCTTCGACCACGATGTCGAGTTCCCCACTCGCGGTTCCCCGAACAGCCTCCCCGAACTCACCTACCGTTTCGAGTACGACACGGCATGGGTCCTTCTCGACAAGGACCGTGACATCGGCGTCGCGACGCCCGATGTCGACTATCGCGTCCAGAGGTATCTCAAGTACCTGCCCGAAGGACAGCCAAGAAACGTAGACCCCCAGGTGGCCGCATTCCGCCTCGCCGGCGCTTTCGGACCATTCGCCCTGTGTTTGATGATGCTCGCCCTCTTCCTCGCCACCAACCGCCTGCTCGCCGCCCCCCCGCGCGGCGATCGTGAGCTCTTCGAACGCATCGTTGAACCCCTGCCCAAAGAGTTGGTCGCGGCGCGCTACGGGGACGCTGCGCTGTCGCCTTCATTCGAGGAACTCATGCTGCGGATGGCGGCGCAGCGGAAGGTTTCGATCACTGTCCTGAAAGCGGCCACCGACGAGACCGACCCGCTCGTCTCTATGCGACTCGCCGTGCCTCGCGATCGCTTGAACACCCTCGAACGAAAGGTCGTCGAGGAGTTGTTCGGATACCCGGACACTGTGTCGACGCGCGATATCCAGGACCGTTTCCGGGGACGCGAGTTCGATCCGGACGACCTCGTCGAACGGGCTCTCACACCCCTCGCGCCCAAGTCCGCGCCCGCGCGGGGCCGCCCGCTCTGGACCGCCCTGGGTCTTGCTTCCTTCGCCGGCGGCGTCGCGTTGCTCGTCAAGTGCCTCATCGACCAGACTCTGAAAGACCCGGCGCCGATCGTCGCGGGCTTCATCCCCGGACAAATCTTCTCGATATTCTGGCCCATCGGGACATCCTCGCGGCGCGTCTCGACCTTCACCCTTGTTCTCGCCGCGATATTGTTCAGCGCGCTCGGGACCGCTCTCGCGCTGAGCCCCAACACGCCTTTGACCGGCTTCGCGGCGCTCGGCCTCGGCCTCATGACCGCGGGCCACTACGCGGGCTACCTCGCCCGCCTGCCGAATCCAAGTCCCGAGGATCTCGAGTTCGAAGCCGCGCGGCAGTGGGCCGCCGGCGAATTGCGGAAGCCCCGGCCGTCGCTCAAGGACACGTGGGTCGAATCACTCGAAGCCATGGGACTCAAGCCGGACATCGAGAAATGGAAGAAGCGCTCGGGCGACTTCACAACCGCGCCCGACATGGCGGACATGGGTCTTGGCGAGATGCAGCAGGGACCGCCCTTCACCGGCGAGGCCTCAAGGGCTCCTGATCTTCCCGATGGATGGGCCGAAGGTTTCTTCGTCTATGACGATGAGGACGAGGACGATTGAGATGAGTTGGACGCGCGCCCTTGCTGTGGCAGGTGTCCTTGCCCTGGTCCCTCGCGGTGCGATTGCGCAAGACGTTTCCCCCTCGCCCGCGGAAGCCGCGCGGCCACGGGTCGGAGTGGTGCTCGGCGGCGGTTCGGCCCGGGGCCTGGCTCACGCGGGGGTTCTGCAGTGGCTCGAGGAGCACAAAATCCCGGTGGACCGGATCGCCGGGAACAGCACGGGCGCGCTCATGGGCGCGGCGTACGCCACGGGGCTGTCCGCGACGGACATTCGGAAGCTTCTACGTGAGGCGGACTGGGACACCATTCTTCGCCCCGACATCCCGTACTCGCTCAAGTCCTACCGAAGGAAAGAGGACGATCACGACTACGCGGTGAAGCTCGAAGCGGGACTCCGCCAGGGTTTCCGGCTCCAGAGCGGCATCAACCCCGGCCACCACCTGAGCCTGATGGTGAGCCGGGTCCTGCTGCCCTACTCCGATGTCGCGAACTTCGACGATCTGCCGATACCGTTCCGGTGCGTGGCCACCGACCTCGAGAAGGGAGAGATCGTCGTCTTCGCTTCGGGTCCGCTGGCGCCCGCGGTGCGCGCCTCGATGTCGCTTCCCGGCACCTACGATCCGGTCCGCCTCAACGGCCGTCTCTTCGCGGACGGCGGCATCCTCAACAACATCCCGGTGGACGTGGCTAGGGACATGGGCGCCGACATCGTGATCGCGGTGCGCGTGGGCCCGCGGGCCGAGGAGAAGATGGCGGAGACCATCGGCGGCATCGCCAATCGTGCGATCACCCTGATGATGCAGACCCTCGAACGGCCGCGACTGCGTCGGGCCGACGTGGTCATCGTCCCGAATCTCGACGGCCTCACTGCCGCGGACTTCCGGAAAAGCGACGAGTTCGCGGTGCGCGGTTACCAGGCGGCCGAAGCCTTGAAGGACGCCCTGCTCCGCTACGCCCTCGATGACGCGTCGTGGGCGGAGTACCGCGCGGCCCTGGAGGCGCGCCGGACTCCAAGCCTCGACCCGGTGACGTTCGTGGATGTGAACGGCGTCTCTGACGGCGCGGGAGCGCAGATCGCCCGCCAGCTGAGCCGCCACATCGGCACCGCGCCGAAAGCGGAGGACATCGAGGCCGACATCAATCGCGTGATCGGACTCGGCCGGTACGCGAGCGCCACTTACGGACGACGTTCCGTCGATGAAACCACGGGCCTCGGCGTCGAGATCAGGGACAAGTCCTACGCGCCGCCCTTCGTCCGCTTCTCACTGGACCTCAACAACGAGAACAAGGACGTCAACTTGAACCTCGGCTCGCGGATCACGCTCATGGACGTGACCGGTCTCGGCTCGGAATGGCGGATCGATGCCTCGCTCGGCTCGACCCTCGGCTTCGGCACCGAGTTCTATCAGCCGCTTGGAGGAGAGCGGCCGGTGCACGGCGGAGCGTTCCTCGGTCCTCGCGCGAGTTACACCCGCACCACCGAGAACCTCTACACCGACGGCAACCTCGTGGCGATCTACGGCCGTCAGCGGGCGGGAACCGGACTCGATCTCGGTTGGAATTCGGGGGGCAGCACTCGTTTCCGCGTGGGATACGACATCGCGTATGTCCGGAACATCACCCGGGTGGGCGACCCGCTGCTGCCCCGCAGCACGGGCGGTGAGCAGGTCGCGCGCGCGCGCTTCGACTACGACGGACGGGTCGCGGCCTATCTCGCCCCGAGAGGGATCCGGTTCGCCGGCACGGCCCAGTGGTTTCTGGAAGCTCCGAACGCGCCCAACGCGTTTGGCTCCCTGGAAGGCTCCCTGCTCATCGCACGCCCGGTGGACCGCGACAAGATCCTCACGGTGACCATGGACGCGGGCGTCAAACTCGGCGACATACCCCCCCTCCTCTACCAGTTCGGTCTCGGCGGTCCCTTCAGGCTCGGCGCCTTTCCTCCCTACGCTTTCCGCGGACCGAAGCACGCCCTTGGCAGCGTGGGCTACAAGATTCCGGTGTCGCAACTCCCCCCACTCCTCGGGGGCGCCCTCTACCTCGAGACCCTGGTGGAAGCGGGAAGCGTGTTCGAGAACCTGCAGCAGGCGCGGCTCAAGTCGAGCTTCAGCGCGGGCTTCGCCGCCGACTCCTTGTTGGGACCCTTCTTCGCGGGGGCGAGCGTAAGTCACCAGGGGGAAACGCGGGTGTACTTCATGATCGGCCGGCTGGTTCGCTAAGGAGGGTGAAGCTGCGAGAATCATGACGAACATGACTGAAATGGGTCGCCGCATCCTCATCGCCCTGGCGATCCTCGCCGTCGCCCTGGTTCTCTACGTGGCCTCGCCGTTCGCGGGCCCGCTGCTCTTTGCCGCGGTGCTCGCGGGCGCCATGTCTCCTCTCTACGAGAGGTTGGCGTCTCGCCTCGGCCAGCGCCGGACGATCGCGGGAGCGCTCTTTGTCACGGGCGTGGTTTTCGTCGTGCTGCTTCCAATCGCGGGACTCGTCTTCGCGGTCGCCCAGCAGGCGGATGACGCGTTCGGCCCGATGAGGGCGACGTTCCAGGAACGCGGCATCAATGGCGTCATCGAGGAACTGCCAAAACCTCTGCCGGTCATCGCGCGCGAGGTGATGGCGCGACTGCCCCGCGGGCAGCAGCAGATCGAGGAGCTGGTCAAGAGCCTCACCGGGAGGGTCCTTGGCGGCGTCGGCTACGTGTTCCTGACCACCGGAGGCTTTGTTTTCAACCTGACCATGATGCTCGTGGCCTTCTTCTTCTTTCTGGTCGACGGACCCGTGTTCGTCCGCTGGATCATTCACACGAGCCCGCTCACCGACGAGCAGATGACGGAACTGCTCGATGGCTTCCGCGACGTTTCGATCGCCGTGCTGGTGGGGTCGGTCGGCACCGCCCTCGTCCAGACCCTGGTGGCGACGATCGGTTTCTGGATCGCGGGGGCGAAACACGCTTTGCTCCTCGCCGCGGCGACCTTCATCGCGGCATTCATCCCAGTGGTGGGCGCGGGCTCGGTGGTGGTGGCCTCGGCGGTCATCCTCTACTTCACCGGCCACTCGGGCGGCGCGTTGTTCCTCGGCATCTGGGGCATCGCGGTCGTCTCCTCGATCGACAACGTGGTGAAGCCCCTCCTGATGCGCGGCAAACTCGAGATCAACACGGGGATCACTTTCTTCGCCCTTCTCGGAGGCGCGGCGACCCTGGGGCCGGCCGGGCTTCTGGCCGGCCCTCTCATCGTCGCGTTCTTCCTCGCGGTGGTGCGGATGTGCGAGAAGGAACTGGGAGCAATCAAGATCGTCGCGCCTCCCCCGATTCCCGTTCCGCCGGCTGAGCCTCAGCCCCCGCCCGCGAATCCTCCGACCGGCCCAGAATGAAGTTCAAGGACTATTACGAAACCCTGGGGGTTGGGCGCAACGCCACGCCGGACGAGATCAAGGCCGCGTATCGCAAGCTCGCCCGCAAGTATCACCCGGACGTCAGCAAGGAGCCCGGGGCAGAGGCGCGCTTCAAGGAGCTGGGCGAAGCGCACGAAGTCCTGAAGGACCCGGAGAAACGCGCGCTCTACGACAAGATGGGCAGTCAGTGGAAGGCGGGTCAGGACTTCAGGCCGCAGCCCGGGTGGGACGCCGGTTTCGAGTTCCGCGGCGGAGAAACGACGGATTTCGATCCGAGCGATTTCTTCGAAGCCCTCTTCGGCCGCCGCCCGCGGGGCGGAGGAGGAAGGCGCCCGAACGTGCACGCCCAGGGCGAAGATCATCACGCCAAGGTGATGATCGACCTGGAAGACGCGTACCGGGGCGCATCGAGGTCCATCACGCTGCGTATGCCTTCCTACGACGCCTCGGGCGCACTGGTGTCCCACGAGCGAAGGCTCGACGTGAACATTCCGAAAGGGATTCGCGCCGGCCAGCACCTGCGGCTCGCGGGTCAGGGTGCTCCGGGCGGCGGCAAGGGATCGCCTGGGGATCTGTATCTCGAGGTCGCGTTCAATCCCCATCCCCTGTTCCGGGTGGATGAGCGCGATGTGCATGTGGAGCTGTCCCTTGCCCCGTGGGAAGCAGCGCTCGGCGCGAAAGTGACGGCGCCCACGCCCGAAGGACCCATCCAGCTCACCATACCTGCGGGTTCAACGGCGGGACGGAAAATGCGCCTCCGCGGCCGCGGCCTGCCCGGGACTCCCCTCGGTGATCTCTACGTGGCGCTGTCGATTGCGCTGCCTCCCGCCAACACGGAAGCGGAGAAAGAAGCGTACCGCTCGTTCGAACGTGCCTTCCGCTTCAACCCTCGCGGCGAAGAGAAGAAGTGACGATGGATCCGGCGGGCACAGGCCTTGCATTGACTCCCTTCGATGAAATCGCTGCGCCTCGCCCACCGTTCATTCTCCGCGCGGTATAAAGCCCCGCTCCTCTGCCTCGCTCTCCTGCTCTCGGCATGTGGGCCGGGCGAGGCTCCTACCGCGGCGCCCCGCCCCTCGCCTCTCCCCTCGCAGCAGGCCCACGCCAATCTCACCGCCGCGATGAGCGCGTGGCTCGCGGCTCCCGACAAGAAGTTCAACCCGGGTCCCGCGGGAAAGAAGATCCTCGCATCGATCTATCCCGAAGCCGCGACGACCGCGCTCTGGCTGGACGAGAACCTCCGCCCGACGAAGTCCGCCGAAGAGGCTTTGGCGATCTTCACCGACGCCGAGGCCGAGGGTCTCGAGCCCGCAGACTACCGGGCCGCAGAGCTGGTGGCGCTCAAGACGAATCTCGAAGCGGGATCACCTCCCTCCCACGCGGACGCAGCCGCTTTCGATGCGTCGATAAGCCTCTCGTTCATCCGATACCTGAGGCATTTCCACCGTGGCCGCGTGGACCCTCAAGACATCGGTTTCCTCTTCACCCTGCCGGCGGACGAACACGACTACGCCACCATGGTGCGCGATGCCGCCCACAAGGGCCGAGTCAAAGAGACGGTCGCCGCGATCACACCGCCTCTGGTGCAGTACAAGGCTCTGCGCTCGATGCTGCCGAAATACCGTGCCCTCGCGCTCACCGAGGGCACGACGTTTCCACGGCTCGGACCAGCGCCTCGCAAGTCGATCAAGCCCGGAGAACCCGCCGAGGGCCTCGATGCCCTTCGTACCCGACTGATCGCTCTTGGCGACATGAAAGACACCGCCGCGCCGCTTGCCGTCCCTCCCGTTTATGAGGGTGACATTGTTGAAGGCGTCAAAGGATTCCAGGCGCGGCACGGCTACGAGGCGGACGGCGTTCTCGGCAACACCACGTGGGCGGCGATGAGCGTCCCGATTTCGTGGCGGGTCCACCAGATCGAGCTGGCCATGGAGCGGATGCGGTGGCTGCCTCACCTCGGCGAACGCCCCTTCGTGGCCGTCAACGTCCCGATGTTCCGCCTCTGGGGATGGGACAGCGTTCCCGAGAGCGGCGCGCCGAACTTCGAGATGGGGGTCATTGTCGGCAAGTCCCTCAACACGAGGACGCCGGTGTTCATGGAGGAAATGGAGTACGTGATCTTCCAGCCCTACTGGAACGTGCCGAAGTCAATTCTTCAAAAGGAGGTCCTGCCCATCCTGCGCCGGAACCTCGGCTACCTCGAAAGCCAGGACATGGAAATGGTGGACGGACAGGGCGACGACGCGAAAGTCATGGCGGCGAGCCAGGAGAACGTGGACCTTCTGGCCCAGGGCAAACTCAGACTCCGTCAGCGTCCCGGGGCCAAGAACTCGCTCGGCCAGGTGAAGTTCATGTTCCCGAACGACGAGAACGTCTATCTCCACTCGACTCCGGCCCAAAGCCTGTTCGGCCGGGCGCGGAGAGACTTCTCACACGGCTGCGTGAGAGTGGAGGATCCGGTGAAGCTCGCGGAGTGGGCGCTCAAGGATCAGCCCGAGTGGACGCGGGAGAAGATCGTGGCGGCCATGAACGGGACGCCGTCTTTCCGGGTGAACCTGACGCGGCCGATCCGGGTCGTCATGTACTACGTCACCGCCACCGTGATTCCGCCCGGCAACACCCTCCACTTCGCCGAGGACATCTACAAACAGGACCCGCGACTCGACCAGGCGCTTCACGAGCGCCGGCGGTGACCGACTACCAGTTGCGGACGCGGCCGGTGTCGACGTGGACGAAGTTGGATCCGGCGTAATAGCCGACGCCGCCGCGGCGCTTTGAGAGGGCGGCTCGGCGCAGGTCCTCGAGGGACACGTCGGCGAGGCGGATGTCGATGGCCTGGCCCCGCAGGTGCAGGCTGTTCTTCGCGACGCCATTGCTGTGCCGGTTGAGCGCGGTGTTCGTCCCGGGCGACCGATAGGCGGAAATGATTTCGAACGGGGCGCGGGTTTCGGTCGCGCTCTTGATGTCGTGCAGCAGATCGAGCAGGCCCGGGTCGATGGGATGGATGTCGCCGGTCCGGAAATCGCGCATGAGCCGGTTGATGGCGCCGAGGCCCTCGGGTTCGTAGGCGCCGGACCGCCAGTACTCGATCGCGAGTTTTTCGCCGGTGTGGGTGTGGTTGAACTTGAGGACCCTCGGGTCCATCGGCTGGGCGAAACCCATTCGCGGCACGAGAAGCCCGGCGACCCCCGTGGCGGCAGCGCCCAGAAATCCCCGGCGGGTGGCGATAGTCGAGGTCATGGGCGCTTTTGGTCTCCTGCCTGAAACGAAGGAACTGCCTGGAGGAAGTGCCGGAAGATCCCGACCCAGCGTAGGAGTATCCCTTACCCGACCGGTTCGAGCCTAGGAGCTAGGTCGGAAAAAAGGGCTCCTGGCCCCCAAGGGGCGGCTTCGCGCTCCACCGGACGGCGTTTCGGAGGGGTGTCGGAGGGAATAATGAGCGATCCCGCACAGACCGGACCGTGGAGCCATGTTCAGCCGAGGAGGATCCTCAGCGGACGACAAGAACCGAACAGGGCGCGCTGCGCGCGACGCTCTCCGCCACGCTGCCCATGATCGCGTGGATGAGACCGCGGCGGCCGTGGGTGCCCATCACGATCAACTCGGCGTTCAAGTCTTTGGCCTTGTGAACGATGACTTCACGGGGATCGCCGCTTTCCACGAGGAGCGGCCCGACCGAGGCGTTCGGGCACAGCCTCGCGACCAGTTCCTGCAGCTGGGTCTTCGAGTCCTGGACGAACTGCTCGACGTACTTCTGAGACACGGTGAGGGCAAGGCCCACCGACTCGACGGGAATCAAGTAGGCGTGCAGCAGGTGAACGGTGGCCCCGGTCTTTGCGGCCAGGGCGCACGCCGCGGTCGCGGCCTTCTCGGACTGCTCCGAGAAATCGATGGGAACCAGGATGTTCTTCGGGGGGTCTTTGAGGGTGGTCATACGAAACTCCTTCTGTTCATCCGTGAAAGATGCGCTCGACGATCGGGGGCGGTCCGTCCTTCGCGTTCCGCCGATGTTCGGCGGTCGAAAGCAGTCTACGCACCCCGGAAGTCTCGGCGAGAACCACCGCGATCTGTCTCGGGCTCAGACCCGACGACCCCTCCACCGGTGCGATCTCGACGTTGCGGGCGAGATCGGTCAACGACAGCACCCCCACCAGTTCGCGATTGGGGCCGATCACGGGCAGGCGGCGGACCCGATTGACGCGCATCAGCATTTCCACGCGTTCGAGCGAGTCCGAGACGTCGCACGAAACTACGTCCCGGGTAGCCGCATCCTCCACCCGCAGTTCGGCGAGACCCTTGCCGTGGCGTAGCGCGCACATCACGGCGTCACGATCGGTGACGAGCCCCACCACGCGCTTTAAGGCGTCGACGATCGGAACGGAGCCGCAGCCTCGATCCCGCATGATCTGCACCGCCATTTCGAGAGTGTCGGCGAGGCCGCAGGAAGCAGGCTCTTCGGTCATCACGTCCTTGACTCGATACATGGGCTGTTTCCTTCCTTGCGGGTCGATGGCTACTCCGGGGGCCGGAGGGCGAATCGCACGGTGACCGACAAAACGAACTCCATCGCTATGCCGTTGAGCAGCAGCGGCTGGTAGCGCCACTGCAACACGGCCGCCTTCGCCGAATCGTCGAAGATCGGCTGGCTCCTCAGGACGGTCACGTCCTTCACACGCCCGTCCGTTCCCACGTGAGCCTCGAGGATCACCAGTCCCACCACGCCCGCCTGGGAGGCGAGCAGCGGATACTCCGGCGCAACGTAGACGATCCGCTTCGGCTCGCGAATCTCTCCGCCCACGCGGACCACCTGGGCCACGGGTTTGGGCGGGGGCGCCACCTCGCTCGGCATGCCGCCGACGATACCGCCCGCGACGCCACCTTCCACTCCACCTTCAACGCCGCCCTCGACGCCTCCTTCTCCAAGCGACATCGAAGGCTTCAAGATCTCATCCGGAATCACCATCGGGGCCACGAAAGCGTTCGGGTTGAGGGTCTCGGGGGGCCTGACCCTGGGTGCTGCCGTGCGTGGAGCCGCGGCCGGTGGAGGCGGAGGCGGTGGGGGCGGCGCCATGGCGCCGGGCTCGGCGAAGAAGGCGCGCAGACCGATTCCGGGCTCGGGCGCCTGCGTATCGCTCAGCAGAGGCACGAGCACGAGCGCGGCGAGGAGCGCCCCATGGAGCAGCAGCGACACGGGGGCCCATGCGAAATGATGATCCTCGAATGGAGCCCCGCCCATGGCGTGACCGTCAAGGCGCAAAGGGCGATCGTGCTTCCAGGTCACAGTCCGGAGGACGTTGCCTGGAACGGGAGGGTCGAGGGCGAAGTGGATCGCGGTCATGAGTGCACCTGCTTTCCGGGGAAGGTTCGTGTTCCTACGACTGATTCACCATCCCCTTGGACGGTACGTCCGGCCGGCCGCGGAGGCCATGAGCCATAGGAATCAACAAAAAAAGGGCCGCGGCGCGCGCCGCGGCCCTTCGGTTGATCCAAGTGGCTCAGATCAGGAGGCTTAACTCCTCAGCGAGGCCATGTCGATCACGAAGCGGTACTTCACGTCGCTCTTGAGCATCCGGGCGTAGGCGTCGTTGATCTTCTGCATCGGGATCGTCTCGATGTCGGAGACGATGTTGTGCTTGCCGCAGAAGTCGAGCATCTCCTGCGTCTCCTTGAGGCCCCCGATCAGCGATCCGGCGATGCTGCGCCGGCCGAAGATCAGAATCCCGACATTCGGAGACGGATGCGACACCTCGGGAACACCGACCAGGACCAGGGTTCCATCCCGCTTCAGAAGCATGCTGAAGGCGTCGAGGTTGTGGGAGGCGGAGACGGTATTGAGGATGACGTCGAACGAACCCGCATGTTTCATCATGGCGTCCGTGTCCTTCGAGATCACGACCTCATCGGCGCCGAGGCGTTTCGCATCCTCGGCCTTCCCGGCTGAGGTGGTGAAGAGAACGGTGGTCGCGCCGAATGCGTGGGCGAACTTGAGACCCATGTGGCCGAGGCCCCCGAGGCCGACAATGCCAACCTTCTTGCCTTTCGTGACGCCCCAGTGGCGCAGCGGAGAGTAGGTGGTGATTCCGGCGCAGAGCAACGGAGCCACCGCGGCGAGGTCGAGATTGGCCGGAACGAGAAGACAGAAGTCCTCGTCCACCACCATCTGCGTCGAGTACCCGCCGTAGGTCTGCTTCCCGGGCATGTGTTGGTCCGGGCTGTTGTAGGTCATCTGAAAGCCACCCTGGCAGTACTGCTCGAGGCCTTCCTTGCAGCTCGAACATGAGCGGCACGCGTCGACCAGGCAGCCGACCGCGACCGCGTCACCGACCTTGAACTTCTTCACCTCGGCCCCGACTCTCGTGACCCGGCCCACGATCTCGTGACCCGGCACGCACGGATAGTTCGTTCCCGGCCATTCGCTCTTCGCGGTATGCAGGTCCGAATGGCAGACCCCGCAGAACAGAACATCAAACTGGACGTCGCGGGCGAGAGGCTCGCGGCGCTCGAAGGTGAAGGGGCCGAGGGGGGACGTCTTGTCGAACGCGGCGAAGGCTTTGGCTTGAGTCAAGGGAATCCTCTGATGTGGTTTTTGTCCGGCGACGGAGAAGGGAGGCCGAGAGCTTACGCGCGGACCGCGAATTCAGGCGAGATCGAAGAGGAGGAAGTGGGCATCCGCGGCCGCGGTGAAAGTCAGCCTCGGCGTATCGGAGATCGAAGCGCCATCGCCGGGCCCGAGCTTCTGGCCATTCACGACCAGTTCTCCTGCGATGACCTGGGCCCAGGCGGCCCGCGAGGGAGCGATCGCATGGTCGATGGAGCGCCCTTCCGGTAGCTTGGCAACGTAGACATCGGCGTCCTGGTGAATCGGAATCGAGTCCAGCCGCCCGTCCTTCGAGGCGATGAGCTGGAGCGAACCGGGCTCGATGCCCGCGAACGACTTCTCGGAGTAGTCCGGCGTGACCCCGAGGGCGTCGGGCTCGATCCAGATCTGGAGGAAGTGGACAGGTTCCACCGTCGAGGCGTTGTATTCACTGTGGCGGACACCGCGCCCCGCGCTGATCCGCTGAACGTCGCCCGCCTTCATGGTGGCGCGGGTGCCGAGGGAGTCTTGATGCTCGAGAGCGCCCGAGACCACGTACGAGATGATCTCCATGTCGGCGTGGGGGTGCGTGCCAAACCCCTTGCCCGGGCTCACCCGGTCTTCATTGATCACGAGGAGCGACTTGAAGCCCACGTGACGGGGGTCGTAGTAGCCCGCGAAGGAGAAGGTGTGGTGGGTATCGAGCCAGCCGTGATGGGCGTGGCCCCTCTCTTCCGCTTTTCGAACGATGATGGAGGTCATTTCTTCTGCTTTCCTTTGTTCTTGACGTGTCAAGGATAGTCCCGCCCTCGTTGACGTGTCAAGTATCGGCGCGGATCGAGTAGGCTTGCTGACGCTTGATCAACCGAACCGCTTCGCCCCAGAGGCTTTCCGAGGCCGAGGGCGCCGCCTGGAGCGGTTTCCTTCGCGCGCACGCCCTGATCGCGCGCACCCTCGACGCCGAGTTGCGCGCAGCGGAGAAACTCTCCCTGAGCGAGTTCGAGATCCTGCTTCACCTCTCCTGGGCCGGCGGGAAGCTCCGCATGGCCCGGATCGCCCACGACGTCGTGCTCACCGGCGGCGGCGTGACCCGCATTGTTGCCCGCCTCGAAAAGCTCGGATTCATCGAACGGGTCTCCTGCCCGAACGATGCGCGGGGCGTCTTCGCCGCCCTCACCGACCGAGGTCGCGCCCGACTCAAGGCCGCGCAAACGGTCCACGTTCAAGGGGTGAAGCGGCTTTTTCTGGGCCACGCTTCGAAAGGGGAACTGAGGACGCTCGGGAAGTTCTTCTCCCGCGTGGCCGCCTCCGCACAGGCCCCCGTTCTCGCGTGCACGCTTGGCGACGAAGTCTCAGCGCGGCCAGGCCGGAATCACGCCGGCTGAGACGAGTATCCCTGACCGACCGGGACGTTTCGCCGCATCGACGCGCAGCGCCACCGCGGACACGCGCAACCGCAGACCCGCGCCGATGGCGAAGACCGAGGGCCCCGCTCCGGGACCGCGACTCGTATCCCATGGCTTCGCCCAGTCGGTGAAGACCGCAAAACCCAAACGCGCCGTCGCGAGCTTCGCCAGATTCATCTCGATCTCCGCCGTGCCGTGCCCGAGTCCGCGGCCGAAGACCTCGCCGATGAGTTCGCCTTGGTCCACCAGGCGAACCGATCGAAGGAGGAAGGGCCGGCCCGGTCCCTTTCCGGCGCCCGGATAAAGGGCTCTCGGCGACCGCGCCGAGGCGCGCCGGCCGTCGAGACGACCGAAGAACGTGAACCGCCTCTCCGCGACACTGCTGCGGAAGGAGACAGCGCCTCCCGACTCGGCAAAACCCGGCGCGTCACCCGAACCCCGAAAGACTCCCCCGTTCCCGACGATGGCGAGCCGATCCCCGAGGAGGCGGAACTCCAGTCCCCCGTTGATCGACCCGTAAGTGAATCGAGGATCGAACCGATCCATCCCGAAGCCGATCGCGACCCGCGACCTTGAAGTGAGCCAGTGACTCCACTCGATCGAACCCCGACGGCGCGTCTCCACCGTCGCTTCGCTGCGCGGAATGCCGTCCAGCCGGTACGTCTGCCGGTCCCACAACGCCCTCATACGGACGACGCCGGGAAGCCCGCCGAGGCGCGGCGTCTCGAGAGCGATCCAGGCCGAGGGACGTCGCGCCGCGAACCTTCCGCCGATCTCGAGCGCCTCCCCGCGCCCGGTGGGACTGCTGATGCGAAACGCGGCCTCACGCCGCGCCGCGAGTTCGCCGCCGAGGCGAAGGCCGAGAATGAGCCAGGGCTCGAGCAGCGGGTTCTCGCTGACCGAGGCCACGATGTCCGCCCGGCCGCCGGGCGCGGGCTGATAGATGAGGCGCCCTCCCGAAGCGCTCGGCAGTTCGTCGATGCGCCGTTCCGCGGCCGCGAGGGTCTCGCGCGTGAGCAGGTCGCGCGCTCGCAGGCCGATCACTTCGTTCGCGATGTCGGCCCGGGTCCGGCGCAGACCGTCGATCTGAATGCGGTCGATGCGGGGCTCGTCGATCCGGCCCCACGCGAAAAGCGCCTCGATCGGCTCGTCCGAAAGGTAGAGGCTCGCGCCGAGCAGGCGCCAGTTGTCCGGGTCCCCGGGAGCGCGCTCCGCCGCCTGACGCGCAAAGACGGCTGCGTCCTTGAACCGCTTCTGCTTGAACCGCACACCGGCAAGAGCCGAGGCTGGACGCGCATCGGCGGGACAGCTCCGGTTCGCAGCGAGAAGGTCGGCGACCGCGTTCTCCGGCTCCTCGCCCCGAGCCACCACGATCGCCGAATCGACGACGGAGTCGCACGGGCTCGCGTTTCGGGACACTGCGGGCATCGAGGCCGCAGGAGCGCGCTCGGGCCGAGCCGCGTCCGCCGCCCTGGTGACCACCAGCGCGAAGCCGCCGGTCGCGTTCCAACGAGTCACGAACTCGCTTTCGACGCTGACCCGGAACGGTCCGACTGAAGGATCGTGGTACATCACGCGTCCGGCCGCCCAGGCGACGATGACCACATAGTGCAGCCCGCCCCCGCCGCCATCGATGAGGGCGATAACGGGGCGGCTGTTCGCGATCTCCCTGGAAACGTCCTCGGGTTCGGCGCGAATCGGCCGCGCGACAGCGCCTCGCGCCTTGAGGGCGTTCACGAGATCGAGGGTGGAAATTCCGCCTCTGGTCGAATTCACGAGCGCCGCGAAGTCTTCGGCCTGCACGTCGCGGTCACCCCAGTATCGGAGCACCATCGCCGCCGCGGCTCCCCCGCACAGGTCGACGGTCTGGGCGAAGAAGGGAACATCCACGACCGCGAGCGGGCGGGAGGCGTCCTGCGTCTCCCCTGGCGCGGAAAGGGCCAGGAGGCCTGTGGCCAGCAGGACTCGGAGTGTCTTGCGTTTCAGTCGACAGACCCTACCCTCGTGGCGCAAGCGAGGTCAATTGGCGCCGCCCTCTCGGGCAGCGCCTTTTCTGGTGCGATGCGCGGCCTAGTCGGCGACGAGAATGATGATGATCACGATGAGCAGGAGAGCGACGAGGCTGATCGTGACGGTCTGACGACCACCCGTGAGCATGTCGTTCGCGACGGCGGCGCGATCGCTCACGCGCTGGAGATCCGCGCCCTGAAGGGTCGAGACGGCCGTGTTGGCCCGGCGCAGATCGAGGCCCATGTTCTCCGCCATGGCCTTCACTTCGTCACGGGCGAGCAGGGTGCGGACGGCGTCGCGGGCGCTCTCGTCAGAGAGGACCTTCGCGCCAAGCGCCTGGTCGACGGCCGCGCGGTCTATGACTACCGCCTGCTGTGCGAAGGCGGGCTGGGAGCCGAAGCCAAGGGCGGTGATGAGTACGGCAACTGCGAGTTTCTTGAGTTTCATGAGTGTTTTTCCTTTGTAAAGTGGGACTAGGAATCATCCCCAAGTCACGAAAAACACTCTGTGCGTTGGCGAACGCAGCGCGACGGTTTTTTTGAGCCGCGACGCGCGTCTTGTGAGCCAGGTTCTTACGGAACCCGGTACACGGCGGCGTTGATGTGCATGCCGGCCCCGACGGAGGCGAAGACGATGTTGTCTCCTCGGTGGAACCGGTGGCCTTCGAGTTTGCCCTTGCTGACGAGGTCGAACAGCGTCGGCAAGGTGGCGACGGAGCTGTTCCCGAGCCACGAGATCGTCATGGGCATCACGCCCTCGGGCGGCGCCTGGTCGTAAAGGAAGTACAGCGCTTCGAGAATGGCCTCGTCCATCTTGCCGTTGGCCTGGTGGATGAGGATCTTCTTCATGTCAGCGATCCCAAGTCCTGCCTTGTCGAGGCACTGCTTGATCGCCCCCGCGACGTTCTGCAAGGCGTACTTGTAGAGCTTGCGGCCCTCCATCTTCAGGAAGATGGCCTCGAGGAAGACCTCTTCCTTGTACGAAGGACCCATCACCAGCATGGTGGAGTGGTCGAGGGTGTCGGAGCGGACGGCGTGGGCCAGGATGCCGGCCTTCCCCCCGGTTTCACGCGCTTCGAGGATCACCGCACCCGCGCCGTCGGCGTAGATCAGGCTGTCGCGATCGTGGGGGTCGGAAATGCGCGAGAGGGTGTCGGCGCCGATCACCATCGCGCGCCGGATATCACCCGCGCGGATCATGGCATCGGCCACGATCACGCCCTGAAGCCACCCCGGGCAGCCGAAGACGATGTCGAAGGCGGCGGCGTGCGGATTCGCGATCTTCAACTGGGCCTTGACCCGGGCCGCGAGGGCGGGGACGAGGTCGGAGTGCCGCGTGCCCGCTCGGACATCACCGAAATTGTGGGCGACGATGATGGCGTCGAGGCTCTCGCGGTCGATGCCCGAGGAGGCGAGCGCGTCCTCGGCCGCGATCGCGGCGAGATCGGAGGTGACCTGATGGTCCTCGGCGTACCGGCGTTCCCTGATCCCCGTGATCGCCTCGAACTGCTCGATGATCTGCTGGTTCGCCTTCGCGATCTTCTTTCCGTCGGGGCCGAGGAACTCGCGGTCGAGCATCTCCGAGTTCGGCACGCGCCGCTTCGGGATGGCGCTCCCGGAGCCCACGATCACGGAGCGCGGCATGATCAGACTCCGAACAGGCGGTCGAAGTTCTCGACCGTGGTCTCACCGAGGACTTCGAGCGAGACCCCCTTCACCTCGGCCATCCGGCGCGCCACGTCGACCACGAAGGCCGGCTCGTTCCGCTTGTCGCGGTGCGGGGGCGGGGCGAGGAACGGGCAGTCGGTCTCGGTGAGGAAACGGTCGAGGGGCACGGTCTTCGCGATCGCGCGGAGCGGATCGGCGTTGGCGAAACACGCGATGCCGGAAAACGAGATGAAGAAACCGAGGGCCAGGGCGCCATCGGCAAGGGCCTGCGTGCCGGTGAAACAATGGATGACGCCGCCCACCTCGTCGGCCCCCTCCTCCTCGAGGACACGGACGGTCAGATCGTCGGCCTCGCGGGTGTGGATGATGATGGGGAGCTTCACCGCGCGCGCGATCCGGATCTGCCGCCGAAACACTTCTTCCTGCTGGTCGCGCGGGGAATGGTCGTAGTGGAAGTCGAGACCGATCTCGCCCACCGCGCAGATGGCCCGGGACTCCCCGAGGGTTTCCAGACGGTCAGCCAGGGTCTCGGTCCAGGAGATGGCTTCATGCGGGTGCAGACCGCCCGACACCTTGATCCCGCAATCGCGGGCCGTGGTGAGACCGCGGTCGAGCCCGACACTGTCATCCGCCTGCGCCACCAGCAGCATCCGCACCACGCCGGCCTCGGCCGCGCGCTTCAGCAGGGCAGGGCGATCGGAATCAAACTCGGCGAGATCGATGTGGGTGTGGGAGTCGGCGAACCGCATGGGCGCCAAGTTTGGCAGGAAGACCGGGGCTCCGCTACTTCGTCGGGCAGGGATAGGACGGCGACAGGTAACCGAGGGCCTTCATCTGCTCGCAGGCCACGGGATCGATATCGGTCGCGGTGTCGGCCACCACCGCTCCTTTCTTCTGACGAGCCACCCAGGCGAGGAGATTCTGCCGGTACATCTCGCGCAGGGCGATGGGCGCGCGAGGCGCGTAGTCGTGGTCCTTGCCTTCGAGCCGGGGGGTCGCGGAACGATCGAAGAGCGAGAAATCGGCGGTGGCGACGTTGTAGATGAACGTGTGGGAGGAATTGCGCAGCGCATAGATCGGCCGCTCCCACACCGTCCGGGTGAGCACTTCCCGTGAATCCGGCGCGCGCGCGCGTCCTCGATCCCCGAGATACCCAAGGAGCGACGTCCCCTGGAATTCCCGCGCCGTGCCGCCCGATCCGTGGAGACCGAAGACGTCGAGCACGGTGGGCGCGATGTCGGTGAGATCGACGAGCGAGGCGATCCTTGTTGGCGGCGTTCCCGCGCGCATCCCCTTCGGAAGAACGACGATGAGGGGCACGCGGGCGCTTTCCTCGAACACCTGAGTGTTGTGTCCGATGTAGCCATGTTCATAGAGCGCCTCGCCGTGATCTCCCGTGATGATGACCACGGTGTTGTCCAGCATGCCGCGCGCTTCGAGTTCAGCTCGAAGGTAACCCACTTCCTGGTCGGCGAATGCGAGGTTGCCCTCGTAAAGCCTGCGCAGGTGATCGATCTCGTCGACGGTGGGATCGACCACACCCTGGTTCACGTCCTTGAGCCACTGCTTGGCCGGGGCGCCGCCATCGCGGCGGGGCTTTGGAATCGGCGCATCGGGACCGAATCGGGTGTCGAAGGGCGCGGGGGGATCGTAGGGTTCGTGCGGTTCGCGGTAGTGAACGTAGGCGAAGAAGCGCGTCCCGTCCTTCTGCATGCGATCGAGGAAACCCGGGACCACGTTACGAAAGCCGGATGCGGCCGAGCCGTACTTCCGCCACGGCTCGTCGAACTCCTTGAAGCCGCGGTCGAAGCCGTTCCAGGAACCCGCCACCTGATTCGCCACGAAGCCTGCGGTGTGAATCCCCTGCGCGTTGAGAACCTCGGCGAGGAGGAGACGGTCCTTCGGAAGTTTCGCGGAGAAGGCGACGTCGCCGTGGTGGCGGTCGGGTTGCTGCGACGTCCAGACCGAGGACATCGCGGCCAGCGTGTACGCGGCCGTGGTGTAGGCGTTGTCGAAAGTGAAGCCTTCTCTGGCCAGCCGGTCGATGTTGGGCGTGGTGGCGCGGCCGTGGCCATAGACGCCGAACGACTGCGCGCGGGCGGCATCGAGAACGATGAAGAGCACGTTGGGCTTCGAGGCGCCGATGTCCGCTCCAAGGCGCGTTTGGTTCCCGGGCGGCGCTTCGCCTTTCCTTACGGGCTCACTCTCGGCTTCTGCGAGCACCCGCGGCGCTCGGATCTGCGCGAAGGTGACGCCGGGTTTCTCCGCCTTCACCTCCATGATGACGAGCATTGGCGTGCCCGGTTCCCCGGGAATCGCGATCGAGGTGGGCTCCCGGTTCGAAGCGGTGAGCGGAACCGTGATCGGGGCCCGGGTGCGGCCATCGGTGGAATCGAATGAGATCTCGAGCGATCCCTTCCCCCCCGAAGACGCCGACCAGGGATGAAGCGCGCTTTCGAACTCGAGCACGGCGTTCTTCGCGAGCCGGAAGGCGAAGGAGGTCCGCGAGGCTCCGGGCAGGATCATGGAAGGGATGCCGTCCTTCTCGCTGACCTCGAACGCCCTCGGCGTCTCCCGCTCGAGCAGCAGGTCGAGGGTCTTGTCGGCCGGGTCGCCTATCTCCAGGCTGAAAAGCGCGGCCGCGAAATCCCGGGTGTCGCCGGAGCCGCCCTTCGTGTCCGCAGGCACGATCGCGCGTGCGAAAAGCAGTTCGAGCTGGTTCGAAGCGCCCTGGGCCGAGGCCGGCCAGTCGAACCGAACCCGCGAACGGCGGGAGGGGATGTCCCGGGCGGCGAGCGGCTGGCCATTGACCGTGAGCTCGAGGCGTTGATCGGCGATGCCCTGGTACGCCTCGATGTCGAACACGAGCGCGCGATCCCGCGGCGCGTCGATGTCCACCGCGATCGTGGCTCCCTGGCGGACCCACAGGAAACGCTCACGTCCCCGCACCTCGGGATCTCCGCCGAAGCCCTTGACGAGGTGGGGCTCCGCGTCCGGCCAGCCGAACATCAGAGTGGGACGATCCGAGACACGCGAGGCGAAGGCGAGGCGGTCGGCGAGGTCTAGGGCCAAGACCCGGGGCCGCTCTCCGGACTGGTAGACCCAAAGACCCGCCATGGCCAGAAGGCCGCCCACGATCAGGACAGAAAGGACGCGACGCATCAGCCCGGATTATTCATGAGGAATCGTCGCGAGACGTTCGAGACCGTGTCAATAGCGGGCAAGCGCAGCAACGAGCGACGCAACAGTAGAGGACATACTGTGAGGAGACGAGGAGCGAGCACGCCCGCCAGTGGCGCGGTATCGGACGTCGCAGCAGATTCCCTCATGAATTGTCCGGGCAAGTGAGGGTGGAGGATATGGGCCGCGCCACGCTTGTCAGAAACCCCCTTTGGACGTACATTGAGACCATCATGGCTACCCAGATCGAACTCATCGACACGTACAAGAAGGAACTGAGCAAGCTGAAGGTGAAGGTCGATGATGTCCTCCTCAAAGCCGTGGTGAAGTCCCTCGGTCCCGCGGTCTACCGCGACGACGCCTCGAAGATCTCGGCGGCCGACGGGGACGAGCTCGAACGCGTGAAACAGAACTTCATGATCCGCCGCCTCGGCCTTCCGGGCGGTCCGAAACTCGATGTGATGCTGAACAAGGCCATCGATCAGATGGGGCGTTCGAAGACGGCCAAACATCGCGCGGTGCTCTACTACATCATCACGCGCGATTCGAAGCGCGAGGCGGCGCTCCTCTAGCCAGACCCCAGCGGAGAGCATCCTTGACGATATCGTTCCGGCCGTTTCTCACGACCTGGAACGAAAACGGAGTCTTCAGACGGTCCCGGAAGTACCTGAGGGAAGGATAGGGGCCTCGAAGCAGAGGACCCAACGTCGTCATCGCGAGTCGGTCCACGGACCAAGGTCCGTGACCGGGGAGAGAAACCCCAGATCGTCATCGCGAGCGACCCGACGGTTTGCGGGGAGCGAAGCGATCCTCGGCAGGCTTGGTAGTGGTGGCCCGCGGGGCAGGGCGACGCCTGGCCTTGGGCCACGAAGCGATCCTCGGCACGCCTGGTAGTTGTCGCCCGCATGGCCGGCAGAAGGCGGCGCGGCGGCTCGCGCCTTTCAGGGTGTCGCTACGGCCAAGGCACCCGGGCGTTCCCTTCGTCTCCGTGGGCCGCATGGCGTCTCTTATGAATGAGCGGAGCTGCCGCTCCGCGAAGACCTGAAAGGAGCCTCGCGGCCCACTGCGCTCAGGGAACGGTGCCTTGGCCTTCGCACTCAGGCATCCGCGACCGTCGCGGTTTCGGATGCCGGCCACGCTCCATCCTCAGGCTCAACCCCAAAACCACGCGCCACGCGAGGCCTCGGCCTCCGTTTTGACGACGCTGGCGCGCGAACAAAAGGGGCGCCGGCACGAAGCGCGCACAAACCACAGACGAGGCCTTGCGGCCCGATGCCGCAAGGCCGGCCACGACGGCAAGGAACGCGAAGCGGGCCGCAGACGAAACACGACCAGGCCTCGGGTGCGCAGCGACGAGGCCAACGAAACAAACGCAACTCTGCGCGCTCCATGACAGCGCCCCAACGAGCGCGCGGCGCTTGCGGCCACGGCGGCGGCTCCGAGAAACGACCCCGAAAACGCGCAGGCAACGCGAGGGCGAGGCGTGGCCCTAGGCCAGGCTGCGCGGCTTGGTCCAACGTGACTTATGTACGAGGAGCCTTAAAGACAACGGCCGCGCAGCGGCCACACCTCAGCGCGACGAGCTTGAAGCTGGACCCGGGCGCGGGCCTTGCCCCACCACGCGACGTTTCGCGCGCCGCCCGGGGCGGCGGGCGACCCCTTGCAGCGATTCAGCGTTTGCCTGCGCGTCCGCAACGAAGCTCACGGTGAACCCCAGCGCTTCGAGTCGTGTCCCAAGCGCCGGGTCCGGAAGCGCGAGATCACCGGAACCCTCTCTAGGCGGAGGTTCCAGACATTGAACGCGCCCTCTTGAACACCGTGCGTGAAACCAGCGCGGCCGCCACGAACGCAACAAGCCACACCGCGGCGATCCACCAGTCCGCGGTCACCGGCCGGGCCAGGTCGGGCAGCGCCACATCGAGCGGCCCTCCGGGCCAAAGCGCTTCCCACATGCGCGTCGGCCGCGCACGTCGGTTGATGAAGAGCAGGCGAGAGGGCTGCAGGGCCGCGAAGAGGAAGAGCGCCCATGACCACGTGAGGGCCGCGAGGATGAGATGTCGGACGAGGGGCCGAGCCGTGTCGAAGCCGCGCGCGACCCAGAGAGCGAGGAAAGGCGTCAGAGGGGCGATCAGTCGGGCGGGCGGCGACTGCCCTCCCCACCACATCCGCCAGAGAAGCGCCGGCAGCAGGATCGCGAGGACGAGAGCGACCTCGGCGCGCCACGCGGCGGGAGCATCGAGGGTATTCGGCCGGGGGGTCGGCAGGAACAGCAGCGCGGCGAAGGCGGGTGCGTAAGGCAGGAGACCATAGGCGCGGTC
The DNA here is from genome assembly GCA_031405615.1 of Vicinamibacteria bacterium. Taxonomy (GTDB): domain Bacteria; phylum Acidobacteriota; class Vicinamibacteria; order Fen-336; family JAGNNV01; genus JAGNNV01. The sequence continues at coordinate 22,487 of JANNJB010000087.1, forward strand.
GATGAGAAGACCGATCCCGGCGCGCAGCGGATTGAACGCGGCGTCCTCGGGCACGCCACCGTAGGCGCCAAGTGCCGTGGGCACGCCGTACACACTCGTCCAGAAGGCGTCGTAGATCATCAGGCCAAGCGCACTGGTCAGCGCGAAAACGCGGAGGGATCCCTGCTTGCGGTAGACGAGCGCGACGAAAGCGATGGCGAGCGACACCAGCGCCATCCGCGGATGCAGGAAGGGAAGCACACAGGCAAGCGCCGCGGCGAAACCCGTTGGCCACGGGCCGCGTCCGAAACGCAGCAGGGCATAGGCGCCGAAAAGGGCCAGAGTCGCGGCGGCTTCGGTATAGATATGAAGGGCGAAGGCGACGAGCGGCGGCCCGCTCGCGAGCAGACCGGCCAAAAGGGCGGTGCCCGGCGCCAAACCTTCCTCGCGGGCGATCCCGAGAGCGAGGGCGCCCGCGCCGGCCACGAGAAGACCGAGGAAAACTGCGCAGGCCAGTCGCCCACCGATCCCGTAGATGGGCGCGAGGATGAAGGGCAAACCCGGCGCGTGCCCGGGAAACGGCCGGCCATCCTTCCGTGGCGCGGCGTAGTGAGGCTCCGTGGGGCCGGAGCGGAACTCCCGCCAGTCCTCGCGCGCGTAGTTGTCCTGAAGATCGAGGTCGTGCTCGAGCCACAGACTCTTCGCCATCAGGAGGTAGTGCGGCTCGTCTCCCGAGGCGTCCATGCGCGGCACGAAGTTCAGGGCGAGCGCGGCGAAGAGAACCGCCATGACGACGAAGAAACGCAGGGGCGTCATCACCGTCGCGATCGCCATCTTCAAGGGCGGACTCGCGGCCTCGTCATCGGCACTCGGCGATGTAACCCATGGCCTTGAGCTGCTCGCATTCCCGCTGAGTCTGGGGAGCGCTGGTCTTGCCTTCGAGCAAGCGACGATTGCGAAGCGCCGACCGCATCTCCACGTCGCGGTACTCGTCAAGAGCGACGCCGAGCTTCCGCGAAACATCCGCGAGGTCCGTACGCGGGCGCGTTTCGCCGGGGTCGTCCAACCGGTCGAAGAGCCGGCGCGCCGAACCGCTCGCTTTCGGATCGAGATCGATGAGCTTGTGCCGAAGATCCCATATCCCCTGGTGGCCGCGGTCGTTCTCGCCGAGGAGCGTTCCTCGTGTCGACTCCGCGCGGCCGGCCGCGAAAGGCAGGATGCTCCGGCCGGCCAGGCCCGAGGGGAAGGACACGCGCGCCGCGTCAAGAAAGGTCGGCATGATGTCGAGCGTCGAGACCAGGACCTGCGACCGCACCGCCTTCGCGCCATGACCGAGCACGATGAAGGGAACGCGCTGCACGGGATCGAACAGGTTGGCGCCGTGGTCGAAGTAGTAGTCGTGTTCGCCGAGGCTCTCGCCGTGGTCCGAAGAGATGATGACGGTGGCGCGGCTGAGGCCGCCATTGGCATCGAGCGCTTTGAGGACCTCATCGACCTGAACGTCCGAGTAGGCGATCTCGCCGTCGTAGGCGTTCACGAAGTCGGAGAGCCGCGTTTTGCCGGGCATGGATTCCGCCCACTGCCGCGAAACGCCACCGAAGAAGCCATCGACCACTTTGAGACGGCGGTCGCCCTTCGGCCGATCGGTGAACGCGACATCGAAAGGAGCAGGCGGCGTGTAGGGCGCGTGAGGATTGACGTAATGCAGCCACAGGAAATAGCCGTCGCCCCCGGCTTTCGCCTTGATGTACTCGATCCCGCGCCTCGTGATCGCCTCGGTGCGGTCCACCTCGTCGTTCAGCGTTTCGTCGGCCCACGTCTCCACGTACGTTCCGAACCCTCGGGAGAAGCCGAGCGAACCGGCCACGTTGGCGTTGTCGACGAAAGCGGCGGTGTCGTAGCCCTCCTTCTGAAGGGTCTCGGCCAGCGTGGGATTGAACGAGTGGATCTCGGGGTGTTTCGCGGAGTACCCGCTCTCTCCCGCGGTGCGGCCGGTCATCATGGCGATGAAACTTCCCCGCGTCTTCGGCCAGTAGGTGTAGGCCTGCTCGAAGACCGCTCCTTTGGCCGCCCACGCCTCGAGGCGGGGCGTGGTGGCGCGGGCGTAGCCGTAGGCGCTCATGTGATCGGGACGAAGCGTGTCGATGGTGATGAGGACGACCGCCGGCCGCTCTTTCGGCGCTGGCGTCGGCGTCGCGGTCGAGGTGCCCGGACGGGCGGGGCAGCCGAGCGCGCCGAGAGAGAGAACCACCATGCCGAGGACGCAAGCCGAACGCCTCACGAAGTGATCTCGATCCTGCGGTGATCGTCGCCGCTCTCGAGAAGAGTGATCACAACTCGGGTCACCTGTTTCCACGGGTAGACGCCCATGCGCGCCGCCCATTCGATCGCGAGTACGTCCCGCTCGCCGGGAAGATCGAAGAGGCCCACGTCCTCGGCTCCCAGTTCGGACGCGAGCCGGTATAGATCGGCATGATGGAGCATCCGACCCGATGCGCAGGGGTAGGTGGTGTGGATCACGAACGTGGGCGACGCGACCACCTCGTCGAGCACGCCCAGACCGCGAGCCAGGCCGCGCACGAACGCGGTCTTCCCCGCCCCCAGATCGCCTTCGAGGAAGATCACTTCCCCGCCCTTGAGTTCGCGGGCGAACTCCGTGGCCACCGCCTCGGTCTCGGCTTCAGAACGGGTTTCGAGGACACTCGTCATGGGTGCGCTCAGGACCGACCCAGCGACGCAATCGCCCGGGGCAGGGCCTCGGCGACGTCGCCGGCCACCACACCCCAGGGCCGCCGCTTGCCCGCTCGTTCGCCGGCGAGGCCGTGGACATAGACCGCGGCTCCCGCGGCCACATCGGCGGCGAGACCGCGCGCGACCAAAGCGCCGATCGCGCCCGCCAGGACATCGCCGGTGCCCGCGGTGGCGAGGCTCGCGCTTCCGGTGGGATTGAGCCACACCTCGGAGCGGGCGTTGCCGATGAGGGTATGGCGTCCCTTCAAGACCACCGTGCTCCGCGTCTCCGTGACCGCGCGACGCAGCGCCTTCACGCGATCGGCCTGGACCTCAGCGTTGTGAACGCCCAGGAGCCGGGCCATCTCGCCCGGGTGCGGGGTCAGGATGGTCGGGCGATCGCGTTGCGTGATCCGCGACAACGTCTGCGCGCCGAGACTGAACAGACCGTCGGCATCGATGACCACGCTCAGGCCGCAGCGCGCCACCACGTCGAGAACGAAATCCTGGGTCTTGGACGTCCGGCCGAGGCCGGGGCCGATGACGAGCGCATCCATGCCGGCCGAAACCTCGAGCACGTGAGAAGCGGCGCGCGCGATGTCCCCGCATTCAGCGGCTTCGCCCAGCGGCACGGTCATCACCTCGGGCTGCGCGGCCGTCACGGTGCGGCACACCTCTCCCACCGAAGCCACAGTGACGAGGCCCGCGCCCGCGCGAAAGGCCCCACGGGCCGCGAGGACCGCGGCTCCCGCCTTGCCGACGGAACCTGCGACGATGAGGACGTGCCCGAAGTTTCCCTTGTGGGAGTCCTTCGCCCGGGGCGGGAAAGCGGCCCGAGCGTCCGATTCCTCGAGTTCGAAAAGGCGAAAACCCCGATCACTGAACTGAAGCGCCGGATCGGGAACCCCGATCGGGGCCACCAACACCGTTCCCGCGAGTTCCGAGGCGGGTGAGAAGACGAGGCAGGGCTTCTTCGCCGCAAACGTGACCGTGAGGTCGGCTTCAACCGTCTTCCAGTCGAAAGCCCCTCCGTCCGCGGGAACGCCCGAGGGCAGGTCGACCGAAACCACGCGCGCGCCCCGGGCCTTCTCGCGACGAATGCCCTCGATGGCGAGGGCCGTGAGGTCCCGCGGCGCTCCGTGGGCGCCCGAGCCCAGTAAGGCATCGACCACAAGCGAAGACCGGCTGAGTTCGTTCGCGACCGCTGTCCACTCCGCCTCGGTCCCGATCGGGGTGACTTGCAGCCGCGCGCGCTCCTTCCGGAGTCGATCGTAGTGGTGTCGCGCATCGCCCTGGATCGCCTCGGGATCGCCGATCACGTACACCCGCGTCCAGTCCGACTTGAGCACGCGCGCGATCACGAAACCGTCGCCGCCGTTATTGCCCGGCCCGCACACGACGGCGACACGGCGCTCCTTGCCGAAACGCGATTCGATGGCGCGGGCCACCGCGAGGCCTGCGTTTTCCATAAGCGTCGTACCGGGAGTCCCGTGGAGGATCGCCCAGGCGTCGGCGGCGCGCATCTCGTCGGCAGTCAGGATCGGTCTCATGGGTCAGTTCCTCACGAGCCAGACGCCCACGATGAGCGCTGCGAACGCGAAACGGTAGATCACAAACGGAAGATAACTGCGCGTGCGCACCCAGGCGAACAGAACGCGGATGCTCAAAAGGCCCACCACCGCGGCGGTGACGATGCCGACGATGAGGGTCGTGTCGAGGCCGCCCGCGAGCATCCCCGGCACTTTGAGGATCACGGCGCCGAGAGTGACGGGCAGCGCCATCAGGAAACTGAGCCGCGCCGCGACATTCCGTTCATAACCAAGAAAGAGCGCGGCCGAGATCGTGGCGCCCGAGCGGGAGACGCCGGGGACCAAAGCTGCGGCCTGGGCGAAGCCCATGATGAGAGCGTCACGCAACGTCCAGTTCTCGATGCCGCGTTGTGCGTTCGATCGCGAATCCGCGAGCCACAGGACGAGGCCCATGACGCTCATCGTCGCGGCCACCAGGATCGCGCTGCGGAAGGCATTCTCCGCGAGGTCGTTGAGGAGCAGGCCGAAGACGCCTCCGGGAATCGACGCCACGGCCAGGAAGCCAAGCCGCCGGCCGTCTTCGGAGGCGAAGGGGTTGCCGTGCTCGCGAAGGCTGGTGAAGGCGCCCTGAAACATCTTGATCCAGTCGCCGAGAAGCGCGCCCGCGACCGCGACCAGCGTGCCGAGATGAAGGGCGACATCGAAGGCCAGCGAATGCTCCTTGTAGCCGAGAAGCCAGGGCACGGCGATGAGGTGCCCGGAACTGCTGATGGGCAGGAATTCTCCCGCTCCCTGCACGATGCCCAGGATTATGGCTTCAACAAGACTCATGTAGTCGGTACACTTCGGTTCATGGGATTCGCGGTTTCAATTGATGGCCGGGTGGGGAGCCCTGAAGATGTCACCCTCAAGGTCACGGACAACGGTTTCGTTTTCGGCGACAGCGCGTATGAGACGCTGCGGACGTACGGCGGGCGACCGTTCGAACTCGACCGGCACTTGCTTCGCCTGCGTCGCTCGATCGCTCTGCTCGGCTTCGAGCTCAAACCCAGCGACGACGAGATCAAGGCTCGGATCGACGCTTGCCTCTCCTTCGCCGGGAACAACGAATCTTACCTTCGCGTGATCGTGAGCCGGGGCGTGGGCGACATGTCCTACCGGTTCGAACGGATTCCCGAGCCGACGATCGCGATGTACGTGAAGCCCCTCGAGCCGAGCAACGAGGCGCTTTATGAGAAGGGCGCTTCCGCGGTCATCGTCTCGATCCGGCGCAATCCCATCGAGGCCCTGAACCCCGCGATCAAGGCTTCGAACCTTCTGAACAATGCGCTCGCCACCCGCGAGGCCTACGCGAAGGGCGCTTTCGAGGCGATTCTTCTCAACACCCGCGGCGAGGTGGCCGAGGGCGCGGGTTCGAATGTCTTCATCGTTAAGGCTGGCCGCCTGCTCACCCCGCCCCTCTCGTGCGG
>JANNJB010000088.1:0-2895 GCA_031405615.1 Vicinamibacteria bacterium
GACGCGAAAGGCACGCCTCGGCCGCTCGTGATTCCATGGGCCATCCAAAGCTTGTAGACGTATTCGGCCTCGGGTGTCTTCGGAATGTCCCCGGAATGAAGGTGCATGTCGACGAAGCCGGGCAGGACGTACATGCCCGCAGCATCGATCTCCTTCGCGGCGGACTGCGGCCTTCCGCTCGGCTTCATGTCACCCGCGGTGGCGCCGACGGTCGTGACCGCAGTGATGCGGTTCTTCTCGATCACGATGTCCACCGGCCCGCGCGGCGGCGCTCCGGTGCCGTCGATCAGGATGGCGTTGCGGATGACGAGACGATCGAAGGGGCCTTCGCCCTCGGCGCGGGGAGGGGCTGGCCGGGGATCGGTGTTCGCCTCCTGGGCGCGGGCCAACGCCGTCGGCCCGGCCGCGGCCAAGGCGAGAATCGCGATAAGACAGGGAAGTCCACGGCGAGCCGCTGCATTCATTTTCTGAGTCTCCTCATCGCCCCGGGGTTTTAGCCTTCACTTCCTCGAACCAGTTCAGCACGAGATCGATGCGCGTGATGGCCCGCTCGGGTTCCACTCGCTGGATCCGCAGAAAACGGGACCCGTCCGGAGTGACGCTCCAGGCGGTTCTGCTGTTGATCGATGCAAGGAATCGTCCTTCGTGCAGGAAGCGCGGTGGCTCACTGGAGAATGTGCTGCCGGGAGTGATGCTCGCATGCATCAGCCGTGCGCCTTCCTGGAAGAACAACTCGCGGCCATCCCGCGACCACAGTGGCTCGGCGCCTCCGTTGGTCGAGATCTGGTGTCTGGGGCCGGGCCCGGGAAACGGGGACACGTGGATTTCCTTTCGCGACGAGACGAGGGCCTCGTAGGCGACCCACTTGCCGTCGGGCGAGAACTGAGGGTTCTCCTCTCCGGCGGCCTGCGGGAACAGGCGTCGCAGCGTTTTGTCACCATCGAGTTGCATGACCCAGAGCCCATTGCCGCTCTTCTCCTGCGCCCCCGTCTCATTGAACAGCAGGAAGCGGCCGTCGGGTGAGATGGTGGAGGGCGACTGAACCACATCTGGTTTGGCGCTGAGCGCTTCCTCCTCACCGGAGCCGTCGACCGGCCGCCAGTAGATGCTGCGGAGGCCTCGTCGCGTGCCGCGGTAGATGACTCGGTTCCCGTCGGGAGTCCAGACCGGGGATTGGCTGCTGCCGGCGCTGGTTCCGATAGGCGTCAGGGTATTGCGCGCCAGGTCGAAGATCCAGAGCGAGATCACGCCTTCGCGGACCTGCACGATCGCCCTCCGCCCATCAGGCGAGAGCACGGCCCCCTCGTAGTTGCGTTCGGGCAGAGGCGGCAAGGTGGCCTTTCCGGCGCGGTCGATCCAGACCAGCCGCGAGGAGTTGCGAGCGCGTCCGCCGGAGAGGTAGGCCAGGGTGCCATCCCCGGAGACGTCGTAGGTTCCAGCACTCTCGTTGAGGCCGGCATCGAAGGTCTGCTCGGGCATGGCCACCGGCACGGCGCGGCCCAGATCCGTCTGAGGCGGGCGCCACGGTACGGCGAAGAGGGCTCCCATCTGCGTGTAAATCAGCATGCCCGGCCCCGCGGCATAACGCGGCGCACCGCCGCCCTTGACCAGCAGGTGATGTTTCGACTCGTCGAGGGTCTGGACGGCGACGTTCTGCTCATCGTCGCCGGGCCCTGTCCACATCCCAAAGAGGAGCATGTTCGAATCCGCGACGACGTGAGGCCATCGATGGCTGATTTCCCCGGCCGCGGTGTCCTTCTTCGTGACCTCCTCGGCCGCGCCTCCGCCCTCTCTCACCCGCCAGATGCCGCTGCTGTTGGCGGGGGCAAAGTAGATGTAACCATCCTTTCCCCACGAGCCTCCGCGCGGATAGGGGGCGTCCGCCAGCGTCTGTAATGCGGCGCCGCCCACGGCGATCTTCTTGAGCTTGCGGTCGGCGAAGAAGCCGATCCACTCGCCGTCGGGAGAAAAGAAGGGGCTCGCGCCGCCCTCGGTGCCGTCGAGCGCTTTCGGCACGGGCTCACGCAACGAGCGTAGATACACCCGGTTCGTACCCTCGTGCAGCCCCACGTAGGCGAGGCTCGTGCCGTCGGCCGAAATGGCGAGCGGCCGCAGGTTGACGGCGCCCAATTCCTGCCCGTCGGGCAGAGCGACATTCACATGCGCGATGGCGGCGGCGGGCGCTTCGCGTGGCGCGAGCCAGCGGGTCAGGCCGAGGGTGGCGATGACCGCGATGACCGCCGTGGCGATGATTAGCGGAGCGACTCGCCGTTTCGGAGTCGAAGACGCGGCCGTGGCCGCGGTGGTGATGGAGCCTGACTCCGGCGCGCCGGCCTCGATCTTCGCGATCTCCACCCGCGCCTCGCCGATGTCGCGCAGGCGTGTCTTGATGTCGCGTTCGAGGCAGCGCTCAACGAGACGTCGCAATCGCGTGGGCGTGGCAGCCGGCAGGGCGGTGAAGCGGGGCGCATCCTTCAATACCGACGCAAGGGTGTCGCTCACGGTCTCGCCCGCGAAGAGACGCTCGCCCGTGAGCATCTCGAAGAGGACAACGCCGAAGGCCCAGATGTCCGCGCGCTTGTCGACGGTCTTTCCTCGCGCCTGTTCGGGCGACATGTAGGCCGCGGTGCCCATGATCATCCCCGCTTCGGTGGCGTGTCGCGACATCGTGGGCGAGTGCGACACGTCCGGGGCGCTGCTTGTTCCGTTGCTCTCGAAGGCCTTGGCCAGGCCGAAATCGAGCACCTTCACCTTCCCGTCAGGCGTGAGCTTGATGTTCGCGGGCTTCAAGTCCCGGTGAACGATGCCATGCTCGTGAGCCTCTTCAAGTCCCTCGGCGATCTGTCTGGCTATGGCGATGGTCTCGTCAACCGGGATCGCCCCCCGCCTCAGTCG
>JANNJB010000089.1:0-2727 GCA_031405615.1 Vicinamibacteria bacterium
ATGCGTGACGTGCTGGGCAGCGTGCTCGGCGGCGAGGGCTACGCGGTGCGTTTCGCGGCCACCGGCCCGGATGCGATCGCCGAACTGAAGGAGGCGCCGGTCGACGCGATCATCCTCGACCTGATGCTCCCCGGGATGTCGGGCCTCGAGGTGCTCGACGAGCTCAAGAAGATGGACGCGGATCTGCCCGTGATCATGCTGACCGCGCAGGCTTCGATCGAGACCGCCATCTCCGCCATGAAGAAGGGCGCTTTCGACTACCTCACCAAGCCCTTCAAACACGAGGAGCTCCTGATCCTGCTGCAGAAAGCTCTCCAGCAGACCGACCTCGTCGACGAAAACCGGTCGCTCAAACTTGCGATCCGGCCGCAGGGGAACTTCCTGGGTCTTGTGGGCAAGAGCCCGCGGATGGAACAGGTCTACGCGCTCATCCAGCAGGCGGGGCCCGCGCGCACCACCGTTTTGATCAACGGTGAGAGCGGCACGGGTAAGGAGCTGGTGGCGAAAGCGCTTCATGTGTCCTCGCCCCGCGCCGACCGGCCCTTCATCGTCGTCAACTCGGGCTCACTTCCCCACGAGCTGCTCGAGTCCAACCTCTTCGGTCACGTGAAGGGGGCTTTCACCGGCGCCTTCTACTCGAAGAAGGGCCTGTTCGAACTGGCCGACAAGGGCACGCTCTTCTTCGACGAGATCGGGAATGTGAGCATGGAGACGCAGGCGAAGCTGCTGCGCGTGATCCAGGAGCGCGAGTTCATGCGGCTCGGCGGCACCGACATCGTGAAGGTGGACGTGCGCATCGTCGCGGCCACGAACATCGACCTGCGCCGCGCGGTGGCCGAGGGCCGGTTCCGCGAAGATCTCTTCTACCGCCTGAACGTGATCACCGTTGATCTGCCGCCGCTGCGCGCGCGCAAGGAAGACATCCCGGCGCTGGTGCAGCACTTCGTGACGAAATACTCGAAGGACAACGGCCGCAACGTGCGCGGCTTCACGCGGGGCGCCCTCGAAAAGGTGATGGACTTCGACTGGCCGGGGAACGTGCGTGAACTCGAGAACACGGTTGAGCGGGGCGTGGTTCTCGCCGCGGGCGATCAGATCGACGAGTCGGAGCTGCCGCCGCAGATCCGAGCGCCCCAGGCCGCACCGGGGCCGTTGGCTTCAGATGTCTCGAGCGGTGAGGCCTTCAACCTGAAGCGGGCGGCCGCGGACTTCGAACAACGGATGATCGTGGTGGCGCTGGAAGCGGCCCGCGGCATTCAGAAGGACGCGGCCCGCATCCTCGGGGTCAAGCCGACCACCCTCAACGAAATGTTGAAGCGGCATCGCATGATCGCGCCCCGCAAGGGCCGCCCGACCGGCGAACCTGAGGACGTCGAGGTAGACGAGGACGCCGACGAACCCATGCATTGACGAGCCGCGTACGTAGGGGCACGCTGCGCGTGCCCCGAAATCCTACGGCCTGTGCGCCCATTGCGGGGCAGCGCGCAGCCTCCCCTTGGGGGACGCGCAGCGTGCCCCTACGGTCTCCAGGGCACCTGCGGCGAGCGGTAGAAGTTGATCCCCATCGCCTGCCAGCGCGGGCCCTGGGCGCCGAGTCTCACTCGGAAGTCTTCCCAGTCGCGTCGCGACTGCGGGGTCCAGCCGATCTCCGCGATTGCGGCGAGACGCGGGAAGGCCATCGACTCCACCTCGCGGATCGTGGCGAGCGTCTCGGTCCAAAGCGGAGCTTCGACGCCGAGAATCGCCCCTTCGGTGACGCCAACCATCTCCTTCGCGGGATCCCACGAGTACGAGTCACGCACCTCGATGCGGCCGGCCCAGGAAAGGCCGAGGTAGGTGCCCTTGTCGTACTGCATGTCGAGATACGCGCGGTTTGCCGGTGACATGATGAGGGTCGCGCCCTTCGCGACAGCGCCCGCGAGCACCGTGCCCGGCCGCCAGTGCTGGACCACCGCGGGCGGGTCGAGGTCGACCGCCGCGATCTCGTCCCAGCCGATCACGCGCTTGCCCTGCCTTTTCACGATCTCGCTCACCCGGACGATGAATCGCGCATAGTCGGCTTCATTCAGCGTCTTCACCTCATCGCCCCCGATGTGGAAGTAGGCGCTTGGTGAAAGGCTCGAAATCTCACGAACCACGTCTTCGACGAAGCGATAGGTGATCTCACTGCCGACGCACAGGCTCGAAAACCCCACCTTGATGTCCGTGTAGTGGGGCGGAGCGACGCCGTCGCAGTTGAGTTCGGGGTACGAGGCCAGCGCTGCGTTGGTGTGGCCGGGCATGTCGATCTCGGGAATGACCTCGACGAAGCGCTCCTTCGCATAGGCCACGATCTCCTTGTAGTCCTCCTGCGAGTAGAAGCCGCCCACCGTCCCGCCCACTTCGGAGCGGGCGCCTGCGGCGGTCAGATTCGGCCAGCTCTTGATCTCAATCCGCCATCCCTGGTCGTCCGAAAGGTGCAGGTGAAGACGATTCAGCTTATGGAGGACCATGAGATCGATGTAGCGCTTAACGTCCGCCACGTCGAAGAAGTGCCGAGCCACGTCGAGCATCGCGCCGCGCCAGGCGAACCGGGGCGCGTCCTTGATGTGAACCGCCGGTATCACGATCGGCCGGGGCCTCGCTGCGTCATGTTCGAGAACCGCGGGGAGCGCCTGACGGAGGCTCTGCACCCCGTGGAACAGTCCGGCGGGCGACGCAGCCGTGAGCCTCGCTCCCGACGCCGTG
>JANNJB010000090.1:0-11124 GCA_031405615.1 Vicinamibacteria bacterium
CGGGCTGCGGTCACGCCGGCGTCGTCAACACCGTTCAATACGCGCGCAAGTCGCTGGCGATGGCCCCCGTGCACGCCGTGATCGGTGGTCTGCACCTTTTCGGCGCCACCGACGAACAACTCGCGTGGACAGCAGCGAAACTGCGCGAAGCGAGTGTGGTTCATCTGCTCGGCGCGCACTGCACGGGGATAGAAGCGGTCTATCGCCTGCGCGGCCTCGCGAATCTGACTCGAAAGACCGCGGTAGTAGGGTCGGTGGGAGCGTCGTTCAGGCTCGGTCAGGGAATCGACCCGCTGCCCCTCGCGAGGTAGCAGTCCGCCCTCAGGAAATCGAAGCCGCGCGAGAGCGACCCAGAAGCAGCTCGCGAACCAGGCGCCGGGGTTTCTGGGGACGCCGGAGACGAGCCGCGTTTCAACGGCCGCCATGGTCCGATGGGAATCCGGGGCCGCCACCCCCGGGATTGTCGCCTATCTACGCTTGTTCGGCGACCGTCTTCAGGCTCGCGAGGCCCTTCTCGAAATCCTTGCCGACCATGTTGTCCATGCTCATGAAGAGGCACATCACCTTCATCATGAAAGCCTGGGGGCCGACCATGGACCAGACGACGCGAGTGACGCCGCCTTCGCTCTTGATTGCGAAGTCCACCTGGTTGTGCGCTTCGAAGGGCTTGAGGAAATCGATCTTGATCAGGACGCGCGAGGAGGGAGTGGCCTCGAGGATCTCCATGCGACCCACGCCCGCCTTCGCGTTGCCGTGCCAGGCGTAAGTCGCGCCTTTTCCCTTATCGGCGCCGCCGTAGGTGCGCTTGAGGTCGGGATCGAGGTGCTCCCATGGCGACCACAAGGTCCACTTGTGAAAATCCTCGATCAGGGCGAAGACCTTCTCCGGCGGAGCCTGAATGGAACCCGACCGCTCCACACGGAAGGTGTCGGGCTTCGTGGAGGCGACGACGAGCACGATGATGATGACCAGAACGATGACGCCGACGATTGTCAGTAGCAATGGAATTCTCCTTCGGTGGACGGAGGCTAACCGAGGTTTCTGGGCTCTTGAAGCGGGCGGATGCCCACCTGTTTAAGCGTAGGGGCACGCTGCGCGTGCCCGCCGGGTGACGGGAGCGTGCTAGGGGCAGAAGGTGGCGAGACGAGACGAAGCCCGAATTCGACCGCCTTGCCAAGAATTCCCTAGAATTGCCAACCTTGACCCACCGAAACCTGCCGAGTGCGGTCCCGTCGTTGGCTGATTTCACCACCCTCCGGATCGGGGGACCGGCGGACACGCTGATCGAGGTCTCAGGGGCCGAAGCGGCGGCGGCGGCTTGCGCCCGCCAAAGGCTCGAGGGAATGCCCATCACGTTTCTCGGCGGTGGTTCGAACGTGCTGGTGAGCGACCTCGGTGTGCGCGGTACGGTGATTCGCTTTCACGGCGGCCGGATTTCGCGGGAAGGACCCGACGTGGTTCGGGTCGAAGGGGGAGTGAGCGTGAACGGCCTGGTGCGCTGGTGCATTGGCCATGGACTTGGCGGCTTCGAGGCGTGGGCGGGGACGCCGGGAACCCTCGGCGGAGCGGTCCATGGCAATGCGCATTTCCAGGGCCGGCTGATGTCCGAGGTCGTCACGCGCGCCTGCCTGTTGAGCCCCACGGGCGAAGTTCGGATCGAGCCGGTGGAGCGTCTCGGCTTCGCGTACGACGTGAGTCGCCTTCAAGCCACGGGCGAGGCCATGTTGTGGGTCGAGATCCGCGTCCATGAGGCAGATCCCACAGCTCTTCGCACCACCGCGAAGGAGTCGCTGACTTTCCGGAAACGAACCCAGCCCCTCGCCCTGCCGAGCGCCGGCTGCATCTTTCAAAACCCCGAGGACCAGCGCGACCGCCTGCCCGAAGGCGTGCCGTGTTCGGCGGGAGCGCTGATCGACCGCGTGGGTTTGAAAGGCGAGAAACGCGGGGGAGCGCGCATCTCTCCGGTGCACGCGAACTTCTTCGTGAACGAGGGCGGCGCCACCGCGGCCGACGTGGTGGCCCTGATCGACGAAGCCCGACGGCGGGTGCAGGAGACCTTCGGCATCGAGCTGCGCGAGGAAATCGTCCGGCTTGGGGATTTCCATTGACACTGAGAAAGTCGGCCTGATGACAACGCTGGTGGTGACGGGCGGCAAACCCCTGAACGGGCGCGTGCGGGTGGGCGGCAACAAGAACGCGGCGTTGCCGGTGATCGCGGCATGCCTGCTCACCGATGAGGAATGCGTTCTCGAGAACGTGCCCCGCATCCGGGATGTCGAGGTGATGGCCGAACTGCTCCGCGAACTCGGCGCCACCGTGAAATGGGAGGGAACATCGACGCTGCGGATCCGCGCCCTCGATATCACGTCCACCGAACCTCGCAGGGACCTGGTCGCAAAACTTCGCGGCTCCGTCCTCCTTCTCGGTCCGCTTCTCGCGCGCAAGGGGGAAGCCATCCTGGGCGCGCCGGGCGGGGACTTTCCCTCGCGGCGCAATCTGAATCAACATCACGCGGCCCTCGGGGCTCTGGGCGCGCGCCCCCGTGAGGCCGGCGGGTTCGAATCGCCGGAAGGATTGAAGGCCGCCTCCTTCTACATGCTCGAAGCGTCGGTGACCGCGACCGAGACCGCGCTTCTTGCCGCGGCCCTCGCGAAGGGAACCACGGAAATCCGACACGCTGCCTGCGAGCCGCACGTGAGCGAGCTGGCGCGTTTCCTCTCCAAGATGGGCGCCGAGGTTTCGGGGATCGGTTCGCCGACCCTGCGGATCACCGGGGTGAGCAAACTCCGCGGCATCACTCACCGGATCTCCGGCGACTTCATCGAAGCCGGCAGCTTCGCGGTGGTGGGAGCGATGACCCGCGGCCATGTCCTCATAAGCGGCGCTTCGGAGATAGATCTCGAACCCGTGGTGGCGGTCCTGCGCCAGTTCGGGCTCAGCTGCCGCACGAACGGCGACGAACTCGAGGTTCGGCCCAGCCAGCTCCGCGCCGCCCATCGCGTGACCACCGGTTTGTGGCCGGGTTTCCCGAGCGACATGGTGAGCCTCGTGACCGTGCTCGCGACCCAGGCCTCGGGCGCAACGCTGATCCATGACTGGCTCTACGAACTGCGCCTCTTCGCTCTCGACCAGCTCTCCGGCATGGGCGCCGACCTCTTTCTTTGCGACCCCCACCGCATTCTCATCAATGGGCCGAGGATGCTGCGCGGCCGGTCGCTCGACAGCCGCGATATCCGCTCCGGCATGGCCCTGATCACAGCCGCCCTCGCCGCCGAGGGGGACAGCCGGATCGCGCCCCTCGAGACGGTGGAGCGCGGCTACGAGGGTCTCGTCCTTCGCCTAAAATCGCTCGGCGCATCGGTTGAGACCGAAGCCTGAGACCGCGGGCCTTTGGGCGAACTTCGATAGAGTAACTATGTCACCATGCCCCGACTGATTGAAAGACCCACGCAGATTGAAGCCGCCGGAACGCCGCCCAAGATCATTCGCGAGTACATTGGCCGGGTGAACTCAAAGACGTCCGCGGCGAGCGTCGCCCACATGAAGTCGCCTTCGGGATGGAGCGAGCCGAAACAGACGCCGGAGTTCGACGAGTACACGGTCGTGCTGAGCGGCATGCTTCGCGTCGACCACGCCGGGGGTTCGATGGACGTGGCCGCGGGACAGGCCGTGATCACCGAACGCGGCGAATGGGTCCGGTATTCCTCGCCGGGACGAGACGGCGCCGAGTACATCGCGGTCTGCCTGCCCGCCTTCAGCCCCGACACCGTCCACCGTCACGACTGATCGACCTCTGAGCCCTATAGCAGCCCGTGGTGAAAGTCTGCCGGCATTCGAGCGCGCAAGCCTGGCCTCGGGCCACGAACGCTGCATCCCGCCTGGACTTCTTCGCTCAGGAGCCCGAATATTCCCGATATTCGGGCACTTCGGCTCATCGCCAGCCGGGCGCATCGCTCGTGGCCCAAGGCCAGGCTGGCGCGCTCTCGGTGCTGCGGCACACTTTCACCACGAACTGCTCGCCAAGGCATTGAAACGCAACCTTCGATTCGCGTTCCTCGCGGCCTCGATCGTGGCGCTTTCTCCGCGACCGGCGTTGAGCGCCGACCAGGTGGTCGTGCTTTCGGGCGGCGGCGCGCTGCGCACGCCCGTCCTGATCATCGATGGGCCCAAGGGCGCCGAGATCGCGCTCGAGGATGCGGCGCGCGGACTCGATATCTCTTTCTCCCGCGACGGGCGCGACGCGAAGGTCACCCTGCGGTCCCGCGGGCGTGAGGTGACGCTCGAGAACGGCCGGAGCCTCTTCAGCACCGACGGCCAGCTCCGCGCCCTGGCCGGACCGGTTCGCGTGGTGGGGGAGCGCACCTACGTGACGCCGCCTTCGGCGGCCACGGTGCTCGGCGCGGCGCTCGGGCAGACCGCGAGTTACCGCGAGGCGTATCGCGCCGTCATCATCGGGCCCTACGAGGCTCCACGACTCAAACTCGCGAACGTGGTTCAGGCCGCCACGGTCGAGAGCGCTATTGAGTTGAGCAAGCCGGTTCGGTACGACATCCGCAAGGAACCCGGCCGCGTGGTGGTGACATTTGAGGCCGACGTGATGGAGACGGACTTCATCGCCGAGTCGCTTCCCGGAAGGATCGTCGGGTCGGTACGCTTCGAGCGCGCGATTCCGCCCAGGCTCGTCTTCGATCTCGGCGATCGTTTCGGTTCGGTGCGGACGTTCGAGCGCGACGCGCAGCATCTGGCGGTGACCTTCGACAGCTCGGCCTCTGCCACCCCTTCGCCGGTCCCCGGTATTCCAGGGACCGTGCCCACTCCGCTGCCCCGTCCGTCGGTTTCGCCGGTCACCGGTTTCACGCGGCCCATCGTCCTTGTGATCGATCCAGGCCACGGGGGCGGCGACGTGGGGGCTCAAGGGCCGGGCGGCCGGTTCGAGAAGGACGTGACCCTGGCCCTCGCCCGAAGGCTGCGCGCGGCGGCCGTCGACGCTCTCTCGATCCAGGCGTACCTCACCCGGGACGGCGACACCGAGGTTCCCCTCGACGAGCGCGCGGCCATCGCCAACAACTTCAACGCGGACATCTTCATCTCGCTGCATGCGAACGGCTCGCGGGTCGCTTCGGCCAAGGGCACCGAAGTGTTCTTCCTCTCCTACACCGCGGTCGACGACGAGGCCCGGCGGATCGCGATTCAGGAAGGCGCGATCCTCGAGCGCGCGCCCACCGCCGACAAGGACGTCGGCCTGATCCTTTGGGACATGGCCCAGGCGGCGCAGCTCGAGAACTCTTCGCGCCTCTCCTCGAGCCTGCACACCGAAATCGCGGCGGCCGCGCTCTCGAGGTCGCGTGGGGTCAAACAGGCGCCGTTCCGGGTCCTGGTTGGGGCGACCATGCCGGCCGCCCTCGTGGAGGTGGGCTTTATCACCAATCCGGACGAAGAGAAGCTCCTCTTTTCCGAGGCCCACCAGATTCGCATCACCACCGCGATCGTCCAGGGCCTCGGCCGGTTCATCGCGACCTTGCGCGCCAACCCATGAAGATCCGTCGCGTGGTCGCGACCGCCGATACCCCTTCTCCGCGGGGTTTCCCGCGCTGGGCCTGGTGGACGGTCCTTCTCTCGATCTTCCTGTTCGCCGCACCCCTCACCTCGCCCTGGTGGTCGACGATTCTTCGCAGCGAGATCCCGGGCGCCGCGGATGAAGAGGACGAGGTTCCGGGGTTCGAATCGAATCCCGACACTCCTCCCGCCGAGACCGTCGTCCCCGGTTCCACCCTCAAGCTCACGCTCCATCTCCCCGGACTCGGTGGAGCCGAATTGCGCGCGGTCGATCGCGAAGTGCCCTATGTCCGCGGATTCCTGGCCCAGGTCATGGCCGCCGCGGCCGAGCTCAGCGTCGGCACACCCGAGGTTCTTCCCCTGCTCCCGCCCGGGACCCGGGTTCTGGATGCGGCGTACACGTCGTCGGGCACCGTTTACCTCGATTTCTCTCAGGAACTCGAGGTCGGTCGGGGTCTGGGCGTCGCCGAAGAGACAATGCTCATCCAGGGCATCGTGACCACGATCATGGACAACTTCTCGGCGGTCCGCCGAGTTGTGATTCTCGTCGATGGGAAGACCCCCGGAGTGGGCCACCTCGATCTCTCTCGCCCCTTCCGCATCGATGATCCGCTCTTTGTGGCGGAGGCCCCGTCCTCGACCGAAGGTCCGACTCCAGCCACGACTGCCGCCGGACCCGCGCCTTCCGCAACACCGCCCGCGGCCTCGCCGGTCGCGACCCGGAAGTAGCCCCGCCAGACACGCTCACCCCAAGGACGACCCGAACGACCCATGAACCGTTCCACATCCGACAAGGCCGCGCGTTTCACCGAGTCGGTGATTCGCGAGATGACCCGCCTCGCGAACACCCACGGCGCCGTGAATCTCTCCCAGGGTTTCCCCGATTTCCCCGCCCCCGAGGAACTCAAGGAAGCCGCGGCTCGCGCCATCGCCGCGAACATCAACCAGTACGCGGTGACGTGGGGCGCGCCCAATCTCCGCCAGGCCATAGCGGCGAAGTTCGAGCGCTCGTACGGGGTGAAGGTGGACGCGGACCGGGAAGTGACGGTGTGCTGCGGCGGCACCGAGGCGATGGTCGCCTCGATGATGGCGCTGCTCAACCCCGGCGATGAGGTGGTGACCTTCGAGCCCTTCTACGAGAACTACGGTCCCGACGCCATCCTCGCGGGCGCGGTGCCGAAGTTCGTCACCCTTCGCACCCCCGACTGGTCGTTCGATCCAGGCGAACTCCGCGCTGCGTTCACCAACAAGACCCGCGCCATCATCATGAACTCGCCCCATAACCCGACGGGGAAGGTCTTCACGCGCGACGAGTTGAATCTCATCGCATCGCTCTGCCAGGAGTTCGACGTGGTGGCGGTGACCGATGAGATCTACGAGCACATCCTCTACGACGGCAATGTCCACATCCCCATGGCGACGCTGCCGGGGATGAAGGACCGCACGTTCTCGATCAACAGCATGAGCAAGACGTACAGCGTGACGGGTTGGCGCGTGGGCTGGACGATTGCGCCCGAATGGATCACCGGCGCGATTCGCAAGGTCCACGACTTTCTGACCGTGGGCGCCGCCGCGCCGCTCCAGGACGCGGGTGCGGTGGCCTTGGCGCTGCCGCAGTCGTACTACGATGAGTTGAGCGCGAAGTACGCGGAGCGCCGCACCCGGATGCTCGGCATCCTCGACGCCTGCGGCTTCACCGTCTACAAGCCCGGCGGCGCCTACTACACGATCGTCGACACGAGGCCGCTTGGCTGGAGCCACGACGTCGAGTTCGCGAGGTACCTTGTGAAAGAGATCGGCGTCGCGGTCGTTCCGGGGTCGTCGTTCTATCAAGACCCCGAGAAGGGCCGCACCCAGATTCGATTCGCGTTTTCGAAGAAGAAGGAGACGTTCGACGAGGCGGAACGAAGGCTCAGGAAGCTGAGGCCGAAGGCGTAGTCGGGTCCCAGGGATTAGTCTCGCGATATGTCACAAGACAAGAAGATCACCCGGACTCCCGAGGAATGGGCGGCCATGCTCTCCCCCCAGCAGTTTCATGTGGCGCGGGAGAAGGGAACCGAACGCGCCTTCACCGGGGCGTACTGGGACAATCACGGCAAGGGGATGTATCGCTGTGTCGGGTGCGGGGCGGAACTCTTCGCCTCCGACGACAAGTTTGATTCGGGCACGGGCTGGCCGAGTTTCACGAAGCCCGCGGACCCGAACATTGTCGAAACGGAGACCGACCGCAAGTTCTTGATGACGCGAACCGAGGTCCACTGCGCTCGCTGCGATACCCACCTTGGGCATCTTTTTCCCGATGGGCCGCGAGAGAAGGGCGGAATGCGCTACTGCGTCAACTCCGTGTCGCTCACGTTCGAGGAGGCGGAGGACAAGTCCTGACGCCTCGCTAGATGGCGATCGGGCGCCGGATCGTGGTGGTCTGGCTCATCGACGCGGGCGACAACACGGCATCCCATACGATCTGCCATTCACAGAATGGGTTCGCTCTCAGGGTGCACGAGGTTTTTCGAACCACGAGAGCCTTAGCTCCCGCGAGTTCGAGCGAGCGATGGAGGAAACCGGTGGCCCGCGCGCAGCGGACCTCCGATCCGCGGATCCCCTCGAACCTCAACCGCACCTTCCCATCGCCGACCACGGTCGCGTCCATTCCACCCTCGTCCATGAATTGACTCCATGAACGCTCGGCCGCCCTCAAAAAGTCGAGGGGAGTGGGCCGCGCGAGGAGGGCTTTGTGCACGCCGCCCAGTCCAAAAACCGCGTTGTGGGCGCCGGATCTCTCGTAGAAAGACTCATCAGCCCCGAAATGAGCCCGGGCCAGGCGCGCCAGCGACTCGAGTTCTTCCACGGGGTAGAAGGCGGACGCGAGCACCAGACCCTCGCACCTCTTCTTCAGGTTCGAGTCGAGAGAGCCGACGAATTCCTTCACCCTCCCCGGGCCATATTCGGCCTCGAGAAAGTTCAGGAACGACGCAATCGATGTGCCCTTGATCCTCACGGACGGAGTCCTCTTGTTACTTGGACGGATGGATGACTGAATAATCTCGACGACGGGGGAATTTGCGAATGATACGGCTTTTTGGACGATCCGGTCACAGCGCTCGGACCCGTCGCTCTGACGGCAGAAGAGCGGCGTAGAGGAAGGCGTTGGCCGGGACCGGTACACCTGCCCGGGCCGCGAGACGGACGATAGCGCCGGTCTGGGCCTCCAGTTCAGACGGCTTGCCGTCGAGCAGGTCCCGTTGCATCGAGGCGGTTGCGTCGTCGGGCAGGCGGTCCGTAAAGCCGAGGGTTTTCTCGATGGCTCCTTCGGGAAGGGTTACCCCGCAGCGAAGGGCCAGCGCCACCACCTCGCCCATGGCCGCGATCAGAAGCGCTCGGGTTTCGGGGATCTTCCGCCAGACCCCGGCCGGGCTTCGGGTCACCGCCCCCACGGCGCTGAACGGTGCGATGAAGAGGAATTTGTCCCACAACGCGGTTTGAATGTCCGCGGAGATCGTCGCGACGACACCCTTGCAGGCGTCGAGTGCTGCGTGGAGGGCCGCGATGCGCTTCGACTCCTGACCGCCGGTCTCCCCACACTCCACCCTCGGAGTGACGCCCGCGTGCCGGATGAGGCCAGGTTCGGCGACGTAGCTCATCAGCCGGCAGACCCCGGGGATCACCCGGCTCTCTCCACACACGGCCGCGACTTCGTCCGCGGCCTCGACCCCGTTTTGCAGGGTCAGGACGGCGCTGTCGTCGCGCAACATGGGCAGGAGCTGGACCGCGGCGTCTTTGACCTGCCAGGTCTTCACCGCGAGCAGGACAATGTCCACCGGCTCCACCGTGGCCGCGTCATCAGTCGCCTTCGCATGGGCGACGACGAAGTCGCCTTCGGTGCTTTCGACCCGGAGGCCCCCCTTGCGGATGGCCAAAAGGTGCGCCCCGCGAGCCAGGAACGTGACGTCGTGCCCCGCC
This sequence comes from Vicinamibacteria bacterium, assembly GCA_031405615.1. Classification (GTDB taxonomy): domain Bacteria; phylum Acidobacteriota; class Vicinamibacteria; order Fen-336; family JAGNNV01; genus JAGNNV01. The sequence continues at coordinate 9,517 of JANNJB010000090.1, forward strand.
TCCGCGAGCCGGCCTCCGAAATAGCCGCCCACGCCGCCTGAACCGACCACCGCGAATCTCATCGGCGCGAAGCCTACGCCAGTCGGCTGGGCGCGCGGGTGCGCGACGTTACAATCCGCGCACATTGAAGATCCTCTGGACGTACCTGAAGCCCCACCGTCGCCTTATCGCCTTCGCCCTGCTCCTGGCGGCCATCAACCAGATCTTCTCCCTGCTCGATCCGCTGATTTTCAGACATGTGATCGACGAGTACGCGACGAAATACGCCGAACTCGATCGGAGCTCCTTCTTCCGGGGCGTCTTGACCCTTCTCGCAGCCGCGGTGGGCGTGGCTTTCGTCTCGCGAGTGGCCAAGAACTTTCAGGACTACTTCATCAATGTGATCACCCAGCGCGTGGGGGCCGCGATCTACGCGGATGGCGTGAAGCACTCATTGAACCTCCCGTATCAGCTGTTTGAAGACCAGCGCAGCGGAGAGACGCTCGGCGTGCTCCAGAAGGTGCGGACGGACGTCGAGAAGCTCATCTCCACCGCGGTGAACATCCTCTACCAGACCCTCATCGGCGTGGTCTTCGTGATGATCTACGCGCTCAGCGTGTACTGGCTCATCGCACCCGTCTACTTCATGACCATCCCGATCCTCGCCGGGATGGTGTCACTCCTCTCGAAGCGGATCAAGGAAGTCCAGAAGGAGATCGTGGCTGAAACAACCGCGCTCGCCGGGTCGACCACCGAGTCGCTCCGCAACATCGAGCTGGTGAAGAGCCTCGGGCTCGCCGCCCAGGAGATCTCGCGCCTCAACTCCACCACCGCTAAGATCCTCGTGCTCGAGCTGAAGAAAGTCCGGTATCTGCGCAGCTTGTCCTTCATCCAGGGGACGGTGGTGAATGCGCTGCGGACCAGCATCCTCTTCCTGATGCTCTACCTGATCTACTCACGCGACATCACGGTCGGGCAGTTCTTCGCCTTGTGGATCTACTCGTTCTTCATCTTCGGACCGCTGCAGGAGCTTGGGAACGTGATCACCGCGTACCGAGACGCCGAGGTGTCGCTCGGGCGTTTCGAGAAGTTGATGAAGCTGCCGGGGGAGCCCCTGCCCGCGAACCCCGTGCCGCCTTTCGTGCTCGACCGCCTGGAGTTCGAGAAGGTGAGCTTCACTCATCTCACCGGGGCAACGCCTGCACTTTCCGAGGTTTCGTTCGGCCTTTCGAAGGGGAAGACGATTGCGTTCGTCGGCCCCTCGGGATCGGGCAAGACCACGCTGGTGAAGCTCCTGGTGGGCCTCTATCGGCCGGAGGCCGGCCGGATTCTCTACAACGGAAACGACGGCAAGGATGTCGACCTGTCGCACCTGAGGGCGCAGATCGGCTTCGTCACCCAGGAGACCCAGCTCTTCTCGGGCACGATCCGCGAGAACCTTCAGTTCGTGCGTCCGGACGCGACCGACGCCGAGTGCCTTGACTCCCTCAAGCGGGCGGCCTGCGACAGCCTGCTGGCCCGCGCCGAGAAGGGGCTCGATACCGTCATCGGCGAAGGCGGAGTGAAGGTCTCGGGAGGAGAGCGGCAGAGGTTGTCGATCGCGCGCGCCCTGCTCCGTCGTCCCCGCCT
>JANNJB010000091.1:0-2149 GCA_031405615.1 Vicinamibacteria bacterium
GAGCTTCATCAGGATCGCGTCTTCGAGCGGGTCTTCGTAGAAATTTCTCCGTTTTTGCGTGTCTTCGAAACCCAGGCTCCGGTAAAGGGCGCGGGCGGCCTGGTTTCCCGCGCGAACCTCCAGGAAGACCTCGGCGAGTCCGTCTCGCCGCGCCATTTCGAGCAGAAAGCGCAGGAGGATCCGGGCGAAACCTCGCCTTCGATGCTTGTCGGCCACCGCCAGGTTGAGGATGTCGAGCTCGGGTGGGTGACGCCGCGTGACCACGAAGGCGATCGCATCCCCAGAAGACCTGAGCACGAAGACCGTCGGCGGACTATTTCGAAGTTCGTTTTCGAAGGCCGCCAGGGTCCAGGGGCGTGGCGAAGCGCGATCGATGACGGCCAGGGATTCGAGTTCATCCTGCCTCGCCGGGCCGAAGTCTGGTGTTCCGGGGGCGCTGGGGTTCGAAAGCGGTATCACCGGGCCCTGGGCTGGCTGTCGAGCAGACCGCGGGTCAAAGGATCCCTCAGATAGAACGGCATCAGTTCGCTGGCGCGGCACATCGTGGCCGGCGAGGCGTTTGCCTCAGCCAGTGAAGCGAGGTGCGGCGCCAGGCCTTCGGGCAATTCCATGATCTCCACACCGGGAATCGCCTCCGCGATCGCGGCTCGGTGTTTCACCGCGGCGGACCCGACTGCGATCGGGCCGCCTTGAAGGAATCCTGCGAGGGCGGCGAGGACGGAGGGAAGTTCTCCCGCCTCTCGCCCTGAGATCAAGGCGCCGTTGTCGTCGTGGACGCTGCCGAAAACCTCACCATGGAACAGATCGGTGATCGCCAGAACCCGCTTCCCCCGGCCCCGCGCCGCCGAGGCCGCGACATCCGTCGCGAGCGCCCCGAAGCAGGGCCTCTCGCCCGCGAGTCCCCGGACGCACGCGAGGGATACGCGGAGGCCGGTGAACGATCCCGGGCCGGTGACGGCCGCGAAAATCGCCACATCTCCGGACGCGAGGCCGGCTTCGGCGAAAGCCGAGTCCACGGCGGGAAGGAGCTTTCGAGAGTGTCCGTGATCCGCCTCAAAGGCCCTGGCGCACAGAACTTCGCCGCCACGAAGCAGGGCAACGCTCCCGAGCGACGACGAAGTGTCGAGGGCCAGAATCAACGGGGCGATGGGCGGTGGGCTGATGGAAGGCATTGAAGAGACGGAGCTTATACTCGCCGACTGCCATGTCCGTGACGCCCACCCCCGCCATGCAGCAGTTCCACCGCATGAAAGCGGAGCATCCGGGCGCCCTCCTCTTCTTTCGGATGGGGGACTTCTACGAACTCTTCTTCGAGGACGCGAAGATCGCCGCACCCCTCCTCGACATCGCCCTGACCTCGAGGGCCAAGGATCAAGGCGGCGAACCGATCCCGATGTGCGGGGTTCCGGTGCGCGCCCTCGACGCGTATGTCCGCTCCCTGGTCGAAAAGGGCCATCGCGTGGCCATCGGCGAGCAGCTCGAGGATCCGAAGAACGCGAAGGGTGTCGTGAAGCGCGGCGTGGTCCGCGTGGTCACTCCCGGGACTTTCATCGACGATGAGTCGCCGCTGGCTCAAGCGTCCCGGATCGCCGCCTGCTACCCCGGCCGGTCCGCCCTGGGCGCGGCGGTCATCGATCCCGTCTCGGGCGAGTTCTTCGTTTTCGAGCGCCGTGGCGAGGGGCGGGTCGAAGCGTTCTTCGACGACCTTCTCTCCATCGCTCCCCGCGAACTTCTGTGGCCCGAAGGCGTCGCGAAGCCCGATCACTTCGACGTTTCGAAAGTCGGCGCCTCCGTGTTCGAGCTGGACTCGGAGTTCGACACGAAGCGCGCGCGCGAGGAACTGCTTCGCCACTTCGGCGTCATCAATCTCGAGGCCATGGGCTGCGAGCGGACACCGGAGGCCGCGACCGCCGCGGGGGCGCTGCTCCTCTATCTCAAGTCGACCCAGAAGCGAGAACTATCCCACGTCACGTCGCTCACCCACCGAGACGATGGCGATGTCCTGATTCTGGACGAGTCGACGCGCCGCAACCTCGAACTGGTCGAGAACCTCATCGACGGTTCGCCGCGCGGGACGCTCCTCTCCGTCCTGGACCAGACCCACTCCCCCATGGGAAGCCGCCTCCTGCGCGACTGGATTCTCCGCCCT
>JANNJB010000092.1:0-2159 GCA_031405615.1 Vicinamibacteria bacterium
TCTCAAACCCTGGGAAATCCTCTCGCAGGTGGCCGAGGTGATGGACGAGGCGGCCAAAGCCTCGCCGCGAGACGAACGGCCATGGAACGTGGTGGTGATGGGAATGGGCGAGCCCCTTCTCAACTACGAGAACACGATGGCCGCGCTGCGCATCCTCATGGACCCCGAGGGTTTCGCGATCACCCCTAAAAAACTGACGCTCTCGACGGTGGGCATCCTCCCCGCCCTCGAAAAACTGAAGCTCGAACCCGTGCGCCCGAACCTCGCGATCTCGCTTCACGCGCCGACCTCGAAACTCCGTGGCGAACTCATGCCCATCGAGAACAAGTACGCGCTCAAGGACGTCATCGCGGCGGCCGATTCCTATCCTTCTCCGCGGGGGGGGCGGGTGACGTACGAGTACGTTCTCCTGCGGGATGTGAACGACAAGGATGAACACGCCCACGCCCTCGCGCGTCTGCTTCGAGGCCGGAACGGCAAGGTGAATCTCATCCCCCTCAATCCCGCGGGCCCCATTCCCTTCGAGGCGCCGCGAAAAGCGCAGGTGGCGAGATTCGAGGGCATCCTCAAAGACGCGGGCATTCCGGTCTCGGTGCGGAAGCCGCGCGGCCAGGACGTTCTCGCCGCCTGCGGTCAACTCCATCTCAAGAAGACGCCGCTGGCTTCATAGAAGGGCGTCCGCTTCTTGACTTCAACCGGATCCGCGGACACCACCCGTTCCCTCTGGCTCCTCGGCGCCTTGATGGCGCTTGCGTCAGCTGCGTTCTTCATCGGCCTTGGCGAAGCGCCGATCGAACGAGCCGAGATCTACTTCCTCGATGCCGCGCGCGCGATGGTGGAGCGGTCCGACTGGCTCGTTCCCTACTATCGAGGTGAGCCCTTCTACGACAAGCCGCCTCTTACCTACTGGCTGCTCGCCATCAGTTTCGACCTGTTCGGCCCGGGCCTTTTCGCGGGCCGGCTCGTGGCGGGCCTTCTGGCGCTTCTGACCCTCGCCCTGACCTTCTTCGTCGCGAGGCGGCTGATCGCACCCGAGGCGTCGGGACTTCCGTCGGAAACCGGGAACACCGCCGCCTTCCTCGCGACCGCCATACTCGCCACGAGCTATGCCTTCGTGAGTTTCGCGAGGCTCACGATGTCGGACATGCTCCTCACCCTTCTCACGTTCGCCGCCGGCGCCGCCTACCTCCGCGCCGAGACGGAGTCGAACCAGCGCTGGCTTCTGGTCTGCGGGTCGATTCTCGGTCTGGGCTTCCTGGCCAAGGGACCGATCGGCTGGATCTTCTTCGGGGCTTTGCTTCTGGCCGTCGGCCTGGTTGAGCGCCGGTGGCCGAGGATCTTCACGATGCACGGCCTCGGCGGAACCGTTGCGGCCCTCCTGATCGGCCTCGCCTGGTTCTGGTTCGTCTACCTGCGCGAGGGCATCGAGCCGCTCAAGTGGTTTTTCCTGCGCGAGAACTTGCAGCGTTTCGCGGCCCCTACCTACGACGCGGCACAGCCCTTCTGGTACTACTTCGCGATCTACGCGGTCGAAGGCCTGCCCTGGTCGATCCTGGCTCCGCCCGCGATTCTCTTCGCGTTTCGGTCCGGTTCTCCGAAGATCCTGCGCATCCTTTTCCTGTGGTCCATGTTGATGCTGGTCCCTCTTTCGCTCTCGAAAGGCAAGATCGACTACTACCTCCTTCCGCTGCTTCCGCCTCTCTCGATCGTCATCGGCGCGTATCTCGCGATGGGGAAGCCGTCCCCCCGGCTGCTGCGTGGGCTCAGCCTCATCGTGGCCCTTCTGCTGATCGGCGCAGCCTGGTTTCCGATGCTGCCCGCGCCGTTTTCTCCGTCTACTTCCACGGTCTTTGCGATGCGGGCCTGCTTCGTTCTCGCGGCGATCGCGTGTCTTTCGACCGCGATCCGTCCGGACCCCCGCAGGACCGTCGCCACCGGCGCTGCCGCGGTCCTCGGCGCCGCCCTTTTTCTCTTCGGCGCGATCGTCCCCGCCTATCGGCAGGCCCAGCCGACCGCGGAGCTTCTCGACCACATCGCCCGCGAACGCGTCTACGCGCCCGATCTCGAGATCGTGGTCTGCGACGACACCCTGCGTCTCCAGCGCGACATCCTTTTCTCCCTGCGGATCCCCGTCATCGAGCGCTGCGAGTTGTGGCAGG
>JANNJB010000093.1:0-3340 GCA_031405615.1 Vicinamibacteria bacterium
CGTCTTTGTCGAGGGTGAAACCGCACGCCGTCAGATAGAACGCCATCGCCTGCAGGCACCCTTCGAACATCAGCGTGCCCGGCATGCAGGGATCGTTCTTGAAGTGGCCTTTGAAGAACCAGTCGTCTTCGTGGAGGTCGAGGACGGCGCGCAGGTAGCCGCGGCCCCAGGGACCGCCGGTCACGTCGATTGTCTCGACCTCATCGATGAGAAGCATGTCGCCTGCGGCGATCCGCGCGGTCATGGTGTGGGTGAGGGCGCGCAGGTGGGTGTGCCCGAAGGCGTCTCTGATCCGGCCTTCGGAGAAGGCGATCACGTCCTCGCGTGAATAGGCCTCGCGGGGTTGAGTCCTCGGCCGGTCAAGCCGAAGAGCCGCGAAAGTCTCAGGCTTCTCATCCGTGGCGTTCCACAGGATGCCGCCGGTGTTCTTGAGTTCCTCATAGGTGAAGAAGCCGGCCTGGCCGTTGCGCACGCTGAGTTGCGGCCGCGTGGGGGCGTTGGGACCGGAGGTCCACGAGTCGTAGTGGAAGAAGAACAGACGCACCGCGCCCTGATTTGCGTGGCCGTCGACGTGGATGTCGTAGCGCACGGTCTCGCCCTTGAGGGGCAGCGAGCCGTGGTAGGTGAGGTCGCAGCCGAGCAGGCGATAGACGCGCTCGCCCTTGTTCTCGAAGTCGACGCCGAGCCACGAGATCATCATCAGGTCGGCCTGGCCGGACTCGATGAGGATGCCGCCGGGCATGCGGTTGTCGTGGAGGTAGAAGCTCTGCGATCCCACGTCGGTCTCGGTGATGATGGAGCCCTTGCCCATCGAGCGCGGCTCGCCCTTGATCGACATGACGCGATCGGCGAGGAGCAGGGGGGGCTCGGGCATGCGGACCTGCAGGGCGTACTGGTCCTGCCCTTCGAACTTCGGACCGAAGATCTTCGAGATTTGGCCCGAGGCGTGGACTTCGAGGTCGGCTCGGGTGAAGAGGGGCTTCTCGGCCGGTGGGGTTGGTGGGGGCTCCGGTGGGGGCTGCTTCGGCCCCGTACCAACGGACTGGGGCCTCGCAATGACGACAGGTCCAATGGGCTTGGTCGTGGGTCGGCTTTCGGGCCCTCGCAATGACGCTGGGTCCAATTGGCTTGGTAGGGGGGCGGGCGTCGGGGGCGGTAGAGCCGGAGCCGCGGCTCGGGGTCCTGGGGCCGCGGTGCGCATCGAGAGGAAGCGCTGATGGACCTGGGCCTGGAGGGTGACGTACTCCTGGTGCGCGGCGAGGGCGCGTTGGAATTCTCCGAAGACCGGATTGCCGATAGAGGTCGTAGCGAAGGACGCTGGCACCGTGATGGATGCGGGCCGCGGCGGCGGCGGCGGCGGAGTGGGGGGCCGAGTGGTGGTGGCGGCTCCGACTTGCGCGCCCATCGAGAGAATCGGTGGCGGGGCCATGATGGCCAAGGGCGCGTCCATCGAAGCCGCAGGCGCCGGGCGAGGTGACTGGCCATTGCCTCCGGAAATCCGCGGAAGGACTGGGGGCGCGGCCATGACGATCCGTCCGTCGTCGAGGGCGCTGTTTTTCTTCGGTTTCTCTTTAGGCGCCAGAGCGACGATCGGCTTCAGATGCGCCTCGAAAGTGAGCGGGCGCTTCGGCGCCCAGGTCGGAGTGGTTCCGGGCAGGGAGTCGATCAGGCGCTGCAGATTCACGTCGACCCCGGCCGCGAAGAGGCGCGTAGCTGCGTCGATGGCGGTCGGAAGTGAGGTCGCGGGATCGACGTCGAGGGCCACCGCGAGGTGCGGCCGTCCGTGAAGGATCGTGGAGATCCATCGTGTGCAGCCCTGCCGGGGCCCGTGTTCGACGAAGACGCGCACGCCATCCGCGTAGGCCTTGTTGATGAGCGCGGGGAAGTCGACGGTGATGAGCGCCTGGGTGAGGAGATTCTGCGCCGCGCTCTCCATGGTCGGGATGTACGAGTCGATGGTCGCGTGGGTGTAGAAGCGAACGCCCTCGGGCGGTGTCGTCGGCTGCGAGTGCACGCGGAGCCACGCTTCCCGCGCGGGCTCGAGTTCGGGGGCGTGGATCACCAGGTCGTAGCCGAGTTTGCGGCAGCGTTCCTTGCCGAGTTTCTCGACGATGCGCAGGCACGCGGTGGGGGAACCGCCGATGCAGGCGTCGTCGGGAGTGTAGAGAAGAGTGAGGTGAGCGCGAGGCTCGTCTTGGAGGGCCTCGCGGATCTTGTCCACCGGCGCGAGAACGCGCCAGTTGTCCCAGGCCGCGTCCTGTCCCCACGCGGTGAGGACATCGAAACGGCCCGCAAGGACATGGCTGTACATCCGGTCCTTGTGGAGAGCCTCGCGCAGAGCGTCGATGCTGCGCCACGCTCCCATCGCGTAGAGGGCATTGGTTTCGCCCGAAGACACGCCGATCGCCGCCTCGGGTTTGAGGCCAAGGATCTCGCGTGTGAAGATCGCGTGGGCCTGCGACATGAACGCCGCGCCCCAGAGTTTTTCCTCGGCGGAAGGATGGCCGTCACCTTCCTCGTAGATCCAGCCGGCATCGCCGCGGACGCCCGTCCAGTTCGTGGCCACGCGATCGACGAGTTGAGGCAGGGCGAGGAAGAGGCTCCCGCCCATGCCGCGAGAGGCTCCCGCGGGACCGGTGAAGACGAAGGCCATCTCGCCTTCGATGCGCGTCTCGCCGAAGTGCGCGCCCGAGGGCATCGGCTGGCCCCGGTGGATCGCGTCCTTCACGCGCGTCGCGAGGTCGTTTCGACCGCTCATCTCGCAGGAGAACGCGACGCGCAACGGACCGTCCACAGACATCTCGCGCCGTTCGATCGCGCGCACCAGGCCGTCCCGGGTCGAAGCGCTGTAGTACTCGATCGCCTTGCGGCGACCAGCGAGATCGATGAAATGTGGAGCGGGTCCGGCGACCGCACGGCATGCCGAAGCCGGTCCGAAGATGCTGTCCGTGTTGGCGAGAGCCCAGCGGGAACCGTCGGGTTCGGGAAGCTGAGGTGCTGCCTGCGCGTGGGAAATGTCGGACCGGGCTGCCGCGGTCACGATGGCTCGCGCCACGTCCATGAGGCCTGTGGCCGCGTGGGCGCTTGGACCAAGTTGAGGAGGCTGCGGAACAACCGAGGCGTCCTCGAGCGTCGCGAGGATGGTGTCGCCATCCGCCATGGCGTCGTCGAGCCGCTTCAGAACCAGGACGACCGCCGCGTCCGACGTCGGCGGATCGTTCGTGTTCTCGATGATCTGCATCGCCGCGCGATGCACCGCCTGGCTCGAGAGATCCACCGCGGCCACGATCGCGGTGTCGATCTCACCCTGGCGAAGCGCCCGTTCCGCGATGTCGAGGGC
>JANNJB010000094.1:0-3730 GCA_031405615.1 Vicinamibacteria bacterium
GGGCGACCTGGGCGGCGGGTACGGCCCAGCAGCGCCTCTCTCTGATCCCTGCGGCCCGGGAGCGTCTTCTGAAGCTAGAGGATGGCAAGTCGCGGTTCGTGAGTGCCGTGAACGACCTCTCACGAGCCTTCGCGCTGGCGGTGCCTTCTGATGAGGCGCTCAAGATCCGCGATGACGTCGGCTTCTTCCAGGCCGTGCGCGCCGCCATGCTGAAGGGCGACGAGGCGGGTGACAAGAAGACCGACGAGGAGTTGAGCTATGCGGTTCGGCAGATTGTCTCTGGTGCGGTTGCGAGCGAGGGAGTCATCGACATCTTCTCGGCGGCCGGGCTCAAGAGGCCCGACATCTCGATCCTCTCCGATGAGTTCTTGATGGAAGTGCGGGACATGCCGCTCAAGAACGTGGCTGTGGAGTTGCTCCGGAAGCTGCTCGGCGGGGAGATCCGAGCCCGCGCCAAGCAGAACATCGTGCAGAGCCGGTCGTTCGCAGAGATGCTCGAGGAGGCGGTTCGGAAATATCAGAACCGCGCGATTGGCACCGCTCAAGTGATCGAAGAGTTGATCGCGCTGGCGAAGGAGATGAGGGAGGCGAACGCCCGCGGCGAGCAGTTGGGCCTCTCGTCCGATGAGCTGGCTTTCTACGATGCTCTGGAGACGAACGACAGCGCGGTCAAGGTTCTGGGCGAGCCGACGCTGAAGGACATCGCACGAGAGCTTGTGACGACGCTGAAGAACAGCGTCACCATCGACTGGACACTGCGGGAGAACGTTCGCGCCGAGATGAGGGTGCGCGTGAAGCGGATCCTGCGGAAATACGGCTACCCGCCCGACAAGCAGGAGAAGGCGACGCAGACGGTGCTCCAGCAGGCGGAGTTGCTGCTCTCGGCGGAGGTGAGCTAGGCCGATGGCGCTCTTCGAGCGGTACATTGGCGTCGACTACTCGGGGGCGTCGAGCCCCACGTCCAGCTTGCGAGGACTCCGCGTGTATGCAGCCACGCCACTTGAAAGCCCAGTTGAGGTGCAGCCGCCCCGCAGCGCAAAGACCTACTGGACTCGGCGAGGGGTTGCAGCGTTTCTAGCGCGGGAGCTTTCGGGTGAGGCCAGAACGCTGGTGGGAATTGACCACGGGTTCTCGTTTCCCCTCGCGTACTTTGAGAAACACAAGCTCGCGCGCGGCTGGCCTGCCTTCCTTGACGACTTCCAGCAACACTGGCCCTGCGATGGGGACCACGTCTGCGTGGACTTCGTCCGCTATGGGTCTCACGGCCATGGCGCGGCCCGGACGGGGAGTTCGAAGTGGAGGCGGCTCGCCGAGATCCGGACCGAGGCGAAGTCGGTGTTTCACTTCGATGTGCCGGGTTCAGTCGCGAAGTCGACACATGCGGGTTTGCCGTGGCTCAGGTATCTAAGGCAGCAGCTGGGCGCGCGCGTGCACTTCTGGCCGTTCGACGGCTGGGAGCCGTCCGGCGATCGGTCGGTGATCGCGGAGGTCTATCCAAGCCTGTGGAAGGGGCTTTTCCCAATGCCGGATCTCACCGGTGACCAGCAGGATGCCTTCTCGGTGGCCGCGTGGATGCAACGCGAGGATCGGGCGGGAGCGCTTCCCCCGCACTTCACGCCAGCGCTTACGGAACAGGATCGGGAGACTGCCGAAATCGAAGGCTGGATCCTCGGCCTGGGAGGCGAGGCTCCCAAGAGAGAACGACAGTCGAAGAGGAGCGACGACGAGAAAAGGGATCGGCCTCGAGAGGTCGCTCAGATCGTGAACCTTTGGCGGGCAGTTGGCCAGAACGTGACCGCATTTCATAGTCTGATGAGGCATCTGTCGCTCGGTCAGATTCACTCGGCGCTGGCCTATTACTACGACAACCAGAACGTGGTCGACGAGGTGATCGCGAAGGGGTGAGAACGAACGTTCGTTCACGTTCACGTAGACCGCGTCACGACTGGTCGTTGACGTCGACGTTCACGTTCCCGCGTCACGATGGCACGTCCACGTAGCCGCGCTACGACGGATCGTCGCCCATATCCCTCCGTCACTGCGAGAAGGCCATCGGTTGAGATCCGACGAAGCAGTCCTCGGAGCCGAGGATCGCTTCGCTCCCCGCAGGAACGTCGAGTCGGCTCGCGATGACGGTGGGGGCGCAAACGTCGGGTCCGCTCGCGATGACGGTGGGGGCGCAAACGTTGGGTCGGCTCGCGATGACGGTGGGAGGCACGTCGGCCTCCCGTCGAGTCGAAACCTCGCGTCATAATGAGGGGCAATGTCATCGCGGCTACCCGCCACCTGCGTGTGGCCCATCCTGGTGATGCTGGGCGTCGCTTGCGACCAGGCGCCGACGCCGAAGAACCCCGTGACGGCCGCTCCCGAGTCGGCCCCTGCGTCAGTGGCGGTGCCGGCGCCAACCTCCGCCACGGTGTCCGCAAACCGCCGCATCGTGATGCTCGGCGACAGCCTCACCGCCGGTCTGGGCCTGGAGGCGGAGCAGGCCTTCCCGGCGCTCCTCCAGGCGCGCTTCGATGCGCGGGGGACCGGCTTCAAGATCGTGAACGCCGGCGTATCGGGGGATACGTCCGCGGGCGGCCTGCGCCGGCTCGACTGGGCGCTCGAGGGAGGCGCCGCGGTGGTGCTGGTGGCGCTCGGCGGCAACGACGCGCTGCGCGGTCTGCCCGTGGCTGAACTCGCGTCCAATCTCGACCAGATCGTGCGGCGCGCCCAGGCAACGGGCGCGCGCGTCATTCTCGCCGGCATGGAAGCGCCGCCCAATACGGGTCCCGACTACGTCACCTCGTTCCGCGCGGTGTACCCGGCCCTCGCGAAGAAACACCGCGTGGCGCTCGTGCCCTTTCTGCTCGACGGTGTCGCCGGCATCGAGTCGCTGAACCAGGCCGATGGCATCCACCCCAACCCCGCTGGCGCACGCATCCTCGCCGACACGGTCTGGCGCGCCCTCGAACCGGTGGTGCGCGAACTCGAGGCGCTCCCCGCCCGATGATCACGCTGCGCGGCGTCTCGAAGACGGTCAGGAGCGGCGATCATCCGCTCACCATCCTCCATCCTCTCGATCTCACCGTGCCGGACGGGCAGTTCCTCGCCATCGTCGGCCCATCGGGCAGCGGTAAGACGACGCTGCTCGGCCTCATGGCCGGCCTCGATGGGCCAACGTCAGGCACGATTGAGATCGGCGGCACCGAAATCACCGCACTCGACGAAGACCGGCTGGCCGTGCTGCGCGGCGCCCGCATCGGCTTCGTGTTCCAGTTCTTTCACCTCGTGCAGTCGCTCACCGCGCTCGAAAACGTGCTCGTGCCCATGGAACTGGTCGGCCGCAAGGGCGCTCGCGAACGCGCCACCGCGCTGCTCGCGGAAGTGGGCTTGGCCGAACGCGCCCATCACTACCCGACGCAGCTCTCGGGTGGTGAGCAGCAGCGCGTCGCCATCGCGAGGTCGCTCGCCAACGACCCACCGCTCATCCTCGCCGATGAACCCACGGGCAACCTCGACGGGCAGAACGGCCGCCACATCCTCGACCTGCTCCTCTCGGTGCGCGCGGCGCGCAGGGTCACTCTTGTGCTGGTGACCCACGACACCGAGATCGCCGCCCTCGCCGATGCGAATCTGAACCTGCGCGATGGCCGTCCCGTGCCGGAGCTGACGACGGCCGATATCGGAAGCACGCGATGAGATTTGTGGCCTCGATGGCCCTGCGCGAGCTGCGCGCTTCCTGGCG
>JANNJB010000095.1:0-5241 GCA_031405615.1 Vicinamibacteria bacterium
GACTGCTTCGTGGCCCAAGGCCAGGCGTCGCCCTGCCCTGCGGGCAGCGCTCGCGCGCGGCTGCGTTCGACGGCCTCCTCGCAGTGACGGGTATAGATGCGTCCCGACGAGCCACCTCGCAGTGACGGGTATAGATGCGTCCCGACGAGCCACCTCGCAGTGACGGCTCCTACGTCATCGCGAGCGACCCGAAGTTCCGGCTTGGAGCGAAGCGATCCTCGGCACCGAGGACTGCTTCGTGGCCCAAGGCCAGGCGTCGCCCTGCCCTGCGGGCAGCGCTCGCGCGCGGCTGCGTTCGACGGCCTCCTCGCAGTGACGGGTATGGGGGCGTCCCGACGAGCCACCTCGCAGTGACGGTTATTTTCCGGTGACGCGGATGAGTTCGGTCACCGTGGTGCGGCCGCGCATGACTTTCTCGAACGCCGATTCGCGCAGACTCCGCATGCCTTCTTCGCGGGCGGTCTTGCGGATGTCCACCGACGAAGCGCCCTGTGCGACGAGGAGCCGCACCTTGTCGGACATGTTCATGATTTCGTAGATGCCATCGCGGCCCGAATACCCGGTCTGCCGGCACTGCAGGCATCCCGCGCCCGACTTGAAGAGAACGGTCCCGAGTTTTTCCCGGACCACGCGTAGAGCCGCTACTTCCTCGTCGGTCGGCACGTGATCGACCAGGCAGGAGGGACAGTTGGTTCGGACGAGGCGCTGGGCGATGACACCCACGAGGGTCGAGGTGACCAGGAACTGCGGCACACCAAGGTCGAGAAGGCGCGTGATGGAAGAGGGCGCGTCGTTGGTGTGGAGGGTCGAGAGGACCAGGTGACCGGTCAGGGCGGCCTGCACCGCATGGTCGGCGGTTTCGGAATCGCGGATTTCGCCCACCATCACGATGTCGGGATCCTGGCGCAGGACCGTGCGCAGGGCGGCCGCGAACGTGACGTCGATCTGGGGCCGGACCGAAACCTGGTTGAAGTCCTCGATCACCATTTCCACCGGGTCTTCGATGGTGACGATGTTGACCTCGGGCTTCGAGAGATGGCGGAGAATCGAATAGAGCGTGGTGGTCTTCCCGCTCCCCGTGGGTCCGGTGACGAGCACGATTCCGTTGGGCCGCTCGATGAACGAAAGCACTTTCTGGAACTCGGGTCCCGCGAAACCAAGTTCCTCGATGCCCTTCATGAGAATGTCGGGATCGAAGATCCTGAGGACCGCTTTTTCGCCGAAGGCCGTGGGCATGGTCGAAACCCGCAGCTCGACCTCGCGCCCCTTCTCGTCTCGTTTGATGCGGCCATCCTGCGGTCGGCGCTTCTCGGCGAGGTTCATGCCGGAGAGGAGCTTCACGCGCGACACCACCGCCTGGTACACGATCTTCGGAATGACGTGAACATCGTGAAGAATTCCATCGATGCGCAGGCGCACGAGGGTCAGTTCGCGCTTCGGCTCAAAGTGGATGTCGGAGGCCCTCTGTTCGAACGCGTACGACAGGATGTGATCGAGGGCCTTGACCACGGGGGCCGCCGCAGGATCGAGATCCTCCTGGTTCGACGACAGGAACTCCTGATTGGAGATGTCGACCGACTGGATGCGGCCCTGGCGGAGCTGGGCCTCCGCGCTCTTGAGCGAGGACTTGAGATCGTAGAACGAGCGCGAGATCGCCTCGATGTCGCTTTTGGGCGCCACCACTTTCTCGACGCCGAGGCCCGTGACCCTTCGGATGTCCTCTTCGGGAAACGGAGCGAAGGGATCGTGGACAGCCACCACGATCTTCCCGGCATTCTGGCCGATCGCGACGATGCCGTTTTTTCGCGCGAAGCCCGCGGGCAGAGCGCTCGTCACCACCTCGAGATCGAGGTCGAGCGGGTTGATTCTTTGAAAACGCAGGCCCGCGGCTTCGGCGAGGGCCTGGGTCAGCTGGATCTCGGTGAGGATTCCGAGCCGCAGGATCGCCTCGTCGGCGGTGATCTTCTCGAGCCGGGCCAGCTTGTCGGCCTTGTCTCCCTGCTCGGCGGTCAGCACCTTGCGGGCGACCAGGAGAGGGACGATCTCGCGGACCGACGTGCTCGTGTGAGCGGCGGCGGGCGGATGCGGTTTTCGAGCGGGGACTGGAGGTGCCAAGCGGCCCTCATTATCCGCTACCGGGGGCACCCCTGAGATCAGCCGGGGAAGCTCGTGAACACGCGGTAGTCCATGGCGGGGAAGATCGGCCAGGCCTTTTCGTAGCGGCGGACCTTGCGTTCGTCCAGGTGGTCCTCCTCGATCGCGGAGGCGAGATCCGCGAACCGCCGCAGGTGTTCGATCACCCGCCTCGTGGCGTACTCGACCATGGTTCCCGTCTTCATGATGAACGCCCAGTCCGAGGCCTGGGCGAGAAGAAGCTCGCGCGCGGCCTGGTCGAGGGCACGCTTCGCGAGGGGGGTGGGGTCGCGGTGCCGGTTGGCGAGCCGGACCATCCGGCGCGCCGCCGCGTCGTAGTGCGGATAGATCCAGTCGTTGGCCTCATTCAGCCACACCGATGCGTAACCCTGGGCGCCCCAGGTCGACATCTCCGGCGTCACCACCTCGCACTCGTTGTGGCGATCCAGATAGGCGGGCGGGGTGGTTGCGATCACATCGTTCCGGGCGTCGAGATCGCGGAAAACCTGCTCGATGAACTGGGGACCTTCGAACCACCAATGCCCGAAAAGTTCCGCGTCGTACGGGCTCACGATCAGGGGGGGGCGATTCATGGTGGCGCGCGCCCGTATCGCCTGGAGGCGCCTTTCATGGGCGAAATGAGCGGCATGGTCGATGACCCGGCTGAGCGCTCGCGCTCGAACGTAGGGCTCCTTCTGATGCTGCCCCACCTTCCCGGTCACGCGGTGGCGCTTCAAACCCACCGGGCGGCGGGGCTCGTCCGGCTTCATGAAATCGAGCAGCTCCTTGATCGGCACTTCCCAACCGGCGTCCTTGTAGAACTCGCGATAGTCCGGATCGCCCGGGTAACCCACTTCAGCACTCCACACCTGACGCGACGACTCCATGTCCCGGCCAAAGAACGCGATCCCTCCGGTGGACATGATCGGCGCCATGACACCGTGGATCGGCGACGGCGTCGAATCCGTGATGCCGTGAGCCTCGAGGAACGAGTAGCGCAGGCCGGCGTCGATGAGATACGCCTCAACACCCTCGAAATAGCCGCATTCGGGAAGCCAGATGCCCTCGGGCGAGTAGCCGAAGATCCTTCGGAAGTCGGCGGTGGCGACCTGGATCTGCGCGCGCACCGCCTCGGGGGTCTGCCGCATGAGGGGCAGGAAGCCGTGGGTGGCCCCGCAGGTGATGATTTCGATCGAGCCCGCGGCCCTGTGTTTGAAGAAGGCGCCCACCAGGTCCCGCTTGTAGGTGCTGACGAAAAGCTCGCGCAGGGCGGCGAGATCCTGCTCCGCGAAGAGGGTGGCCTCGAAAAGTTCGCGCTCGTGCACCGCGGTGCGCTTCGCTTCTTTCGAAGCGAGCCTCAGGAGCGACTCGATCCGCCGCTCGCACCGCTTCATGAGGAGCGGATCGAGCATCATGGCGAGCAACGGCGGAGAGAGGGTGAGGGTGAGCCGGAACCGGACCCGGTCGCGGGTCAGGTGGTCCATCATCCGCAGAAGCGGAAGGTACGTCTCTATGACGGCTTCGTAGAGCCAGTCTTCCTCGAGGAAATGTTCGTGCTCGGCATGACGCACGAACGGAAGATGGGCGTGAAGAACCGGGCACCAGAACCCAAGCGGATTCTGAGGCGGCGAACTCTCACCGACGATAGAGATCGCTCGCTCCTCCCAGCACACGCGGCGCCGCGGCTCCCGCAGGCGCCATCGCCACCGCTCCCCCACCCGATGCGCCACTTGATGATGAAGGCGCGGTCCGCTTTCGCGGTGTGCCATCCGGACTCACGGGCACGAGACCCTGTTGGGCAAGCGCCCTCGCCTCGCGGTAACCGAGGACCGCGCGACGTCTCGTGCCCGGCCAGTCCTGGTGGGCAGAGGCTCCCTGGGGAACAAAACACGGCACGCTCCGGGCGATCAGCTCGAACCTTCCCGAGGCGGGCGTGATGCCGATTTCGGCGATGTACGACGGGCCGCCATCGATCTTGAGATAGCGCGTGCGCACCTTCTTGCCGAGATGGAACGTCGTGGCGCCGCCACCCGCGCGGGTCAGGCGAAGGGTCAGATTCGAAACCGCGTAACCGCGTGCGCCGATGCGGGCCTTTATGGCATCGACGGTTGACGGCGACACGTCCCAGGCCGCGAACAGGGTCTGGGGGTCGCGGACCAGGAGGAGAAGATGGCTCTCGCCATAACTCGAGGGAAGAGTCGGCAAAGGTGCGGGCGAAAGCGGCTGACCCTCGGTGCGGAACTTCGAGGCGACCACGTTCGACTGCGCCTCGGAGATCGAGGCTTCGGTCGGCGGCGCAATGGCGCGGGACGCCCTGGTTCGCCGGGCAACCGTCGCCTTCCTGGCGGGCGCTTTACGCTTCACCGCCAGCTTCGTCGTTCGTTTGGCGCTCGCCTTTTTCACGGTTCCAGACTCGCTCTTCACCTTGGCCATGAGGAAGTATCACCGGCCCGATCCCAAGACGCAAAGCCCCAGTCGTGAGCCTTATACTCGCCACACGTAACACTCATGCCGAATTCCGAAGTCGACTTCCTGACCCGCAGCGACCTTTTCGCCAATCAGGCCCCCGTGGTGCTGAATGCCGTGGTCTCGCAGGGAACCTTCGAGACCTTCGGACCGGGCGCCATCGTCTTCAAACAGGGCGAGCCCGGCGACCGCATGTACGTCATCAAGTCGGGCGTCCTCGAAGTCATCACCCAGCCTTCCGACAACACCCCCACGGTCACCGTGGCCTTCCTCGGCGTGGGCGAGGTGGTGGGCGAACTCGCTCTGCTCACGGGATCGCCCCGCAGCGCGACCATCCGATGTCCGGAAAACGCCGAACTCTTCCGCCTCGACAAGGCGGTGTTCGACGACCTCATGGGCTCGCTTCCCGGCATGGCCCGGTCGATGTGCGAGGTGATCGCCCGCAGACTCGAGGCGACCACCTTGAAGTCGCGCCGGGCCGAGAGCAAGCAGCTCTCCGGGAATCTCGAGTTCTTCGACCTCGCCACCGTGATCCAGACCCTCATCGGATCCCACCAGACCGGATCGTCGAAGTCAAATCCACTCACCTCGGGTTCGGTTTCTCCGCCGATGTTTACAAAATCATCGCCCAGCGGCTCGCGC
>JANNJB010000096.1:0-1694 GCA_031405615.1 Vicinamibacteria bacterium
GCTCAGCACTACCAGACCGACTTCCCGCCCGAGGAGTTCAAGGCGCGGTGGGCCGGCGTGTACGAGCGTATCGGCGAGAACGCGGTCGCGGTCGCGCAGGGAATGCCTCTCACCGACGGTTTCCAGTTTCCGCGGCAGTTCAACACCTTCTACTACCTGAGCGGAATCGAGACGCCCGGCGCCTACATCCGTCTCGATGGGCGCACGCGAACGACCACGCTGTACCTGCCGCCGCGGAACGAGCGTCTCGAGAGGTCCGAGGGGAAGGTGCTCTCCGCGGATGATGTGGAACTCGTGAAGCGGCTCACCGGTGTCGACGACGTGCGGTCGGTCGATGCGATGGCGCGGGACAACTGGCCGCTCGGGGTTCCCGCCGCCAGCGCGCCGCGAACCGCCGCCCTGATCTACGCGGAATTCGCTCCCGCCGAGGGAGCCGAGCAAAGCCGAGGCGAACTCGTGGCCGCCGAGACCGCGCGGGCCCTCGACTTCTGGGACGGAGAGACGTCGCGTCAGAAGCGTTTCGTGGAATTGTTGCGAGCCCGCGTGCCCCGCGCCGAAATCAAGGATCTGAATCCCATCCTCGACGATCTGCGCGCGATCAAGAGCCCGCGCGAGATTGCCCTGGTGCGCCGGGCGAGCCAGATCGCCGGGCTTGGGCTGATGGAGTCGATCCGTAGCACCGAGCCCGGCGTCACGGAATACCAGCTCGACGCGGCGTCGCGATACATCTACCTTTTAAACGACGCGAAGCTCGAGGGGTATCGGTCGATCACCGCCGCCGGCACCGCGAACATCATCAATGCCCACTACTACCGGAACACCGCGACGCTCAAGGACGGCGATCTCGTGCTCATGGACTACGCGCCCGACTACCGCTACTACGTGAGCGACATCGGCCGCATGTGGCCGGTGAACGGGCAGTACGCCCCGTGGCAGCGCGAACTGCTGCAATTCGTTCTCGAGTACAGGAACGCGGTGATGACGCGCATCCGTCCCGGCGTCTCCACGCAGGCCGTGCTGGCCGAAGCGCGGCAGGCCATGGATCCGATATTGGCGCGGACGAAGTTCTCAAAGGCGATCTATGAACAGGCCGCGAAGCGGATGCTGGAGACGAGCGGCGGCGTCTTCTCGCATACCGTCGGCATGGCGGTGCACGACGTCGGCAGCTATCGCGCGATGCTGAAGCCCGGCCACGTCTTCTCGGTGGATCCTCAGTTGTGGGTGCCCGAGGAGAATCTCTACATCCGTTACGAAGACACGGTTGTCGTCACGGAGACCGGCGTTGAGAATTTCACCGACTTCCTGCCATCGGAACTCGCCGACCTCGAGAAGCTGACGCTTGAAAAGGGCGTCGTCCAAAAGGTTGGACCGATGCCGGAAAAGGCGATGCCGAAGCGCTAGAAAAGCCTTGGCAGTGAGGGTCGCCGAGGCGTAGGGTCTCGCCACTTCAAGGAGACCTGACCATCGTGAAATCTCTCAACTTCGCGGCCGCCCTGGTTCTGACCGCCGTCGTCGCAACGCCCGTCGCCGGCCAGACCGACGACTTCGCGGCCCAGCGCGCCCTCTTCAACTACGACGCGACCATTCCGCCTGGCGTCGTCGAGAAAGGCGTCGAGAAACGCGAGGGCGCCTCCATTCGCGACGTCACGTTCAATGCCCTCATGGGGAAGGACATCGCGGCCTACATCGTGACG
>JANNJB010000097.1:0-2883 GCA_031405615.1 Vicinamibacteria bacterium
AGGAGGTGGCGGGCGAAGTCACGCGGTCGATTGCCCGGGTCCTCGAAGGCCGGTCGACCCACTTCGAGCGGGACTTAGCACTCTTCGGCCTGCGCGGCCGGCGTGAAGTGAGATTCCGGGCGGCGCCCCTCGCCACGAGCCAGGGCGGGCCCCTCGGCGCGGTGATCGTTCTCGAGGACGTGACCCCGCTGATGCAGGCGCAGAAGGTGGCGGCATGGGGCGAGGTCGCGCGAAAACTCGCGCACGAGATCAAGAACCCGCTCACTCCCATCAAGCTCTCGGCCCAACGCGTCCGCAAGGCGCACCTCAAGGGGGCCGCGGACTTCGACCGAGTCCTTTCCGAATCGATCGAGGCGATCGTCTCCGAGGTGGACGCTTTGCAACACCTCGTGGACGAGTTCGCCCAGTTCGCCCGGTTACCTCCCTCGAGGCCGGTCGAAGGCTCGCTCAACGCGGTGGTCGAAGCCGCGCTCGCGCTCTATGAAACGGCGTACCCCCACATCGCCTTGAACCGTTCGCTCGATCCGGATCTGCCTTCACAAAGGCTCGATGGGCCGCAGATCAAGCGGGTGCTGATCAACCTTGTCGACAATGCCATCGCGGCGCTCGGGGAGAAAGGCGCCATCGAGATCGGCACCTCGTACGATCCGGTGAATCGGCGCGCCACCCTCACGGTGGCGGATACCGGCCCGGGGATCCCTGCCGCGAATCGGGAGACTATCTTCGCGCCGAACTTCTCGACAAAGAAGAAGGGCAGCGGTCTCGGCCTCGCTATCGCGCGCCGGATCGTCGAGGACCATGGAGGCGAGATCTCGGTGGAGGACAACGTCCCCCGCGGCGCCCGTTTCGTGATCACCCTGCCGGTTTAGCGGGGATGAGGCAGGGCGTGCCGGGTTCGCCCTGGCAGATGCGGCCGTCGATGACCGGAGCGATCCCACGCGGTTCCGCGGCCATAAGTTCGCGAATCACCAGGTCCTTGATGTCGAGGCCTTCGGCCCCGCACCCTTTCTGGATCTGATCGCGGTTCAGCATCTGATAGCCGTCCTGATCGCCCGCTTCGGGATTGACGAGATAGTCCACGGTCACGGCCAGCACCGGCTCGGCTGACGTCACAGGCCGCGGGCCGCGCGCGTCCAGCAATGAGACGTCGGTGACCGTCCGCCCCGGGCGGTCGTGGCGGAAGCCGAAACCTGCGATCTGCAAAAAGCTCCCGGCCCCCGGCCAGCCGCGGACGGACTGTTCCGCGACCTTGACCAGGGCTGCTCCGTCGATCTTCAGCAAGTGCATCGGCGAGGGGTAGGCGAACAACTCCTCGACGTGGCGTCTGGTCAGCACCGTGCCCGCGGCCAGGTCGTTGTTGAGGCGCAAGGCGCCGGAGTTCACGAACGCCACCTGGGCGCCGCACCGCTTGAACGTCTCCAGCATGCGGTCGGCGATCCAGTTGCCAAGGGAGGTCTCACGGCCGCGCACTTTGTTCTCGTCGGCCTCGAGCGCGGTTCGGGTGCGTCCATACGGCTCATCGAGGCAGGCGGGCCCGCCTTTGACCGAGGAGCAAAAAGCCTGGGCGTGACGCGCCTGCCAATCGTCCACGCGCGCTTGAACCACCGGGTCGGGCGCGGGCGTGTTCAGAGCGAGGGGAAGGAGACGCGGCTCCACCAGAAGCGCGCCGTCCGCCTTCTTCGTGATCTTCACCAGGGACACGGTGCGCGCGTCGGCGTCCGCCTTCGTGTACCAGCGTCCCCCCACCTGCACGAGCATGGATTCGTGATCGTGGCCGCCGAAGATGACATCGGGACCGGCGTCACCGAGGCGTTCGAGGAGCGCGCGATCCGTCCGGGCTTCGAGATGCGTGAGACCCACGACCACCTCGGCGCCCTGGGCGCGCAGCGCCGCGGTCAACTCGCGCGCGGTTTCCTGCTCGCCCGCGTAGCCCGCGATGTATTGAACGCCCACCATGGGCAGGGTCAGGCCGAAGATGCCGATCCGGATTCCCCCGCTCGTCACCATCGCGGTGCGGGAAAGGTTCTTCGAAGCGACGAGCGGCCGGCCATCGGGGCCCTGAGCGAAACGGAGATTGCCGCCGAGCCAACGGAACTGCGAGCCGTCGATGCGATCCCTCAGCATGCGGGCGTCGGCAAGCCGTCCGCGGTCGAACTCGTGGTTGCCGGGCACCACGAACATCCGGGCATCGAAGGCTGCGGCGTCGCCGTCGAGGAGGTTGAGGATCGAGACCATCTGTTCGCCCTGGTACATCCGGCTTGCGAAGGATGGGAAGAGGAAGTCGCCGCCGTGGAGAAGCAGGGTTTCTGGAAAGTCTTTCTCGACCTGCTTGCGCAGCGCGCGGACCCGGGCGAGGCCGCCCGTGGAACCGCCTTCCAGGCCCTCGATGCGGTAGATGTCGTTGATCCCGAGCAGCGCGGTGGTTCGATCCGCGGGAGCGGCCCGGACGAAGAACGCGCCGGTCAGGATCGCGGCAACCCCCATCGCCACGGCAGGGACGCGGCGGGGCCGGCCTGAGGCAGTCGTGTGGGTTGCGGGCTTCACGGGAAGGCGGGAGTTTCCCATGGCGGCGGTGATCGTTCCCACGGCCGGGGTCTCAAATCTTCGAGACCGTCGGATGCGACGCGAGGAAGGTCACGATCTCATCGAGATCGTCGCTCAGGCGGAGCAGGTGGGAGAAACCCTTCTCTTCGCCCAGCTGCTTCAGCAGAGGCCATACCGACTTGGCCCCGCGCCCGGACTCTCCCTCCGCGTTGCGATTCCAATAACGCGAACCGAGCAGGATCATCGGCGCCGCCGCGCCGTGGGTGGCGTAGTAGTTCTGACAGGCGTCCTGGAATATCTCCTGGACGGTTCCCGCGTTCCCTTCGGCGAAGATCACGC
>JANNJB010000098.1:0-2536 GCA_031405615.1 Vicinamibacteria bacterium
AAGCGGCCGCGACCCTCACGAGCGCCAGGCCGAATCCGTGAAGCTGGGCGCGCTCGCGAAGGCTCACGAGGGAGCGAGGCTCCATGGGCCCGCCGATCTTGAAATCCTCGGCCTGTCCTACGATTCCCGTCAGGCCCAGCGTGGCCATCTTTTCGCGGCGCTCCACGGAGCCAGACAGGACGGCCTCGAATTCGTGAAGTCGGCCCGGCGCAAAGGTGCAATCGCGGTTCTGTCCGATCGGACACCGCCCGTGGACATCCCCTGGATCGAGGTTCAGAACTCTCGCGCCGCTCTCGCCGATCTCGCCGCCGCCTTTTTCGATCGGCCCGCCGAGAAACTGCGCCTCGCCGGGATCACGGGGACGAATGGCAAAACCACGACGGCCTTTTTGATCGACGCGGCTCTGCGCGAGAACTCGAAAACCACCGGGCTTCTCGGAACGGTGGAGACCCGAATCGCGGGCCGGCCGAAGAGCGCCTCGCTCACCACACCGGAGTCGCTCGACCTGCAAGCCCTCCTGCGCGAAATGGTGGACGAGGGCGTCACGCACGCGACCCTCGAGGTCTCCTCGCACGCCCTGGTGCAGGAACGGGTGCGCGGCCTCGCCTTCCGCGCCGCGGTCTTCACGAACCTCACCCGGGATCATCTCGATTTCCACGGCGGCTTCGAACCGTATTTCGAAGCCAAGAAGCTCCTGTTCACCAGACATCTGCACCCCGACGGTCAGGCGATCGTGAACGTCGACGACGACCACGGCGCCATCCTGGCCGGCCTCATGCGAGGGCCGAAGTGCCGGACCTTCGGCATGAGCCAGCAGGCCCAGATCCGGCCGGAGGAACTCGAGATCTCGCTCGAGGGTGTTCACTTCCGCTGCGTCACCCCGGAGGGCGAAGCCCTCGTGCACTCGCCGCTCGTGGGCTTCTTCAACGTCAGCAATCTGCTCGGAGCGATCGGCGCCCTGATCGCGCTCGGCCTCTCGCCTGCGCAGGCCGCGCGCGGAGTTTCGAGCCTCGACGGCGTTCCCGGCCGCATGGAGCGCGTCGATGCGGGCCAGCCCTTCGCGGTGATCGTCGACTATGCGCACACCGACGACGCGCTGCGAAACCTTCTCGACACCCTGCGGTCCCTGCGTCCCGAGCGCATCATCACCGTCTTCGGCTGCGGCGGCGACCGCGATCGCTCGAAGCGGCCCTTGATGGGTTCGGTGGCCGCGCAGAGATCGGATCTGGTGATCGCAACTTCCGACAATCCGCGCTCCGAGCCGCCCCTCGGCATCCTCGACGAGATCGCCCAGGGCTTCAAGAACCACACCACGCCATTCAAGCTCATCACCGACCGGCGCGAGGCGATTGAGACCGCGATCCGCGCGGCGCGGCCCGGGGACATCGTGGCCATCGCCGGAAAAGGCCACGAAGGCACCCAGACGATCCGGGAGAAGAAGCTCCCGTTCGACGATCGCCTCGTGGCCAGGGAGATTCTGAGACAACAAGGTCAAGGAGGTGCTTCACTTGCGCATCCTTGAAACCCTGTCGTGGGCCGAGATCGGCAAAGCCCTTAGGGGCCGTCCCACGGGGGCCGAGCCGGCGCCGGCCCGCGGCGCCTCGATCGACACCCGGACCCTGGAGCGAGGCGACATCTTCTTCGCGCTCAAGGGAGAGAACTCGGATGGGCACGCTCACCTCCGTTCCGCATTCGAGAGAGGCGCGGCCTGCGCGGTGATCCAGGACGCGGCACGCGCGGATGAAGTCCCGTTCGCCCTCATCGTGGAAGACACCGAAACCGCGCTCTTCGAACTCGGCCGGCTCATCCGCGCGAAGACTTCCATTCCATTCGTCGCCATCACCGGATCGGCGGGCAAGACCACCGCGAAGGACTTCACCGCCTCGATCCTGGCCGCAAGTGGACCGGTTCTCGCCACGCGGGGAAATCTCAACAATCAACTCGGCGTGCCGCTGACCCTCTCGCGTCTCGACGCCAGTCATTGGGTGGCGGTGATCGAGTGTGGAATGTCGCGAGCGGGCGAACTGTCGCGTCTCTCCCGCCTTGTGCGGCCCAAGGTCGCGGTCATCACCAACGTGGCCGCGGCGCATCTCGAATTCTTCGAATCGGTGGCGCAGATCGCCGAGGCGAAGGCCGAGATCTTCGAAGCCCTCGGACCCGGTGACACCGCGGTGGCGCCCGCGAGCGAGCCGCTTCTGTCGAACCGCACCCAGGCCACCCCGGGTTCGGCCCGGCTTTTCGGCGAAGGCGAACACACGGCCTGCCGCGCGCTCGATGTCTCGATGTCACTCGAGGGTTCGCAGTTCACGCTTCAGTGCGGCGCTGCGCGTGTCGCGGTGACCCTCCCCGTCCCCGGACCCCACGCGATCTCGAACCTGCTGGCCGCGACCGTGGTCGCGACGTCGCTCGGTCTTTCTCTCGAAACCATCGCGACCGCGGCCAGGGAACTCAAACCCGCGTCGAACCGGGGGGCGGTGCAAAGGCTCAGCGACGACATCCTGCTCATCGACGACAGCTACAACTCGAATCCCCGGGC
>JANNJB010000099.1:0-2709 GCA_031405615.1 Vicinamibacteria bacterium
CACCATCGGCCTCGATGGGGGGTTGCCTCAGACCCTGCCCGTGCCGATGGCCGCCGAGGGAAGCTACTCGGCGGACGGCGCGCGCATCGCCTATGTGCCGCTTCAGAGGGCCTTTGCGACATGGAAGCGTTATCGCGGAGGCCAGACCACACCCATCTGGCTCGCCACCCTCGCCAACTCGAAGGTGGAGAAGTTGCCGCGGGAGAATTCGAACGACTTCAATCCCATGTGGGTCGGAGACAAGGTGTATTTCCTCTCCGATCGTGACGGCCGGACCACGCTGTTCAGCTACGACACGCAGACCAAGAAGGTCGCACGGCTCTTCGACAACGATGGCTTCGACCTCAAGTCCGCCTCGGCCGGGCCTGGCGCGATCGTCTTTGAACAGTTTGGTTCGCTGGGTCTCTTCGACCTTGCCACGGGGCGCCGCCGCCCCGTCTCGGTGACGGTCACCGGAGACTTCCCGGAGGTGCGGGAACGCCTGCTCCGCGTGGGCACGGCCCTTACCAATGGCCATCTTTCCCCGACCGCGATGCGCGCCGTATTCGAGGCGCACGGCGACATCATCACCGTGCCGGCCGAGAAAGGGGATCCGCGAAACCTCACCAACACTCCCGGCGTGATGGAGCGCGATCCTTCATGGTCTCCCGATGGGAAATCCGTCGCTTACTTTTCGGACGAGTCCGGTGAATATGCGCTTCACGTGCGCCCGCAGACCGGCACAGGCGATGTGATCAAGATCGCCCTGGGGGAGAAGCCGTCAATCTACTTCACGCCGCGGTGGTCTCCTGACAGCAAGCGCCTGGCCTTCATCGACTCTCACCAGACTTTGTGGTGCGTTGACCTCGACACGAAGAAACCGGTGCGTGTCGACCGCGACCGCTTCTGGAGCCGATCCGGTGACATCCTCCTCCCGAGCTGGTCTCCGGACTCGAAGTGGCTTGCCTACGCCAAGCGTCTGCCGAATTACCTCGGCGGGGTCTTCGTGTACTCGGTGGCGAGCGGCCAGAGCACGGCGGTCACCGACGGCATGAGCGACGCGCGCACTCCCGTCTTCGATGCGGATGGGAAGTACCTGTACTTCACCTCGAGCACCGACGCCGGCGCTTCCGCGCAGCCGGACATCCACAGTTTCAGCCGGCCCGTGTCGCGCAGCATCTATCTGATTGTGCTTTCGAAGGACGACCCCTCGCCCTTCGCGCCAGAGAGCGATGAGGAGAAGGGCGCGGAGGAGAAGCCTTCGGGAGACAAGCCGGCGGGCGATGCGAAGCCTGGCGCTGAGGCCTCGAAGCCTGAAGGCGCCGATCAGAAGGCCGACGCTGCGGGCGCGCCCAAGCCCGCGGGCGCGGGCGCGCCGTCAAAGGCGGTGACCGTGAAGGTCGACTTCGATAACATCCTCCAGCGCGTGCTCGCGATGCCGATGCCCGCGCGTCGCTATGTCGGTCTGCAGGCCGGCAAGGCCGGAGTGCTCCTCGCGAGCGAAGCCGCGGATCCGTTCGCAGGCGGCGCTCCTGTTCCCGGCGTCACCGTGCATCGCTACGACCTGAAGGCGCGAAAGGCCGACGTGGCAATAAGCGGCGTCTCCGGTTTCGAGATCGCGCGCAACGGAGAAAAGATGCTCTACCGCCAGGGCGAGCGCTGGTTCATCGCCGCCCTGCGTCCGATACCAACGGGTTCGGCTCCCGCTCCGCCCGCACCCCCCGCGGCCCCGGGCACGACCGGAGCGCTCACCACCGACACCATCGAAGTCCGGGTCGATCCGCGCGCTGAATGGCGTCAGATGTACCGCGAAGCCTGGCGGATACAGCGGGAGTTCTTCTACGAGCCGGGCTATCACGGCCTCGACCTCGCCGCCGCCGAGAAGCGCTACGAACCCTTCCTCGAGGGCGTCGCGTCGCGAAGCGATCTCAACTACCTCTTCGCGGAGATGCTCGGCGACATCACGGTGTCTCATCTTGGAGTGGGCGGTGGGACCACTCCCGAGGTTCGCCGTGTCGCCACGGGACTTCTCGGCGCCGACTTCACCATCGAGAATGGCCACTACCGTTTCGCGCGCATCTACAACGGAGAAAACTGGAATCCGCAACTCCGCGCGCCGCTCACCCAGCCGGGCGTCAACGTGGTCGCGGGCGAATACCTGCTCTCCGTGGATGGACGACCGCTCACCGGTTCGGACAGCGTCTTTCGACTCTTCGAGGGCACGGTCGGCAAGAGCGTGCTGCTGAGGGTTGGCCCGCGGCCCGTGGTCGACGGCTCTCGCGAGGTGACGGTGACGCCGGTTGCGACGGAAGTCGCGCTGCGAAACTACGCCTGGATCGAGGACAACCGTCGATACGTCGACCGAGTGACGAAAGGGCGCGTGGCTTACGTTTACATGCCGGACACCGCCACCGGCGGCTTTACCTACTTCAATCGCTACTTCTACGCCCAGGTGGGCAAGGAGGGGCTCATCCTCGACGAGCGCTTCAATGGCGGCGGCAACCACGCCACGGACATCATCGAACATCTCAAGCTGCCGATGATGAGAATGGTGTCTACGCGTCACGGCGAGAATGAATTGCAGCAGCAAGGCGCCATCTTCGGGCCGAAAGTGATGCTCATCAACGAATCCGCAGGCTCGGGCGGCGACGCCATGCCCTGGTACTTCCGGAAAGCCGGCGTGGGCCCGCTCATCGGGAAACGAACCTGGGGGGGCCTGGTTGGACGCGC
>JANNJB010000100.1:0-6374 GCA_031405615.1 Vicinamibacteria bacterium
GGTTCGAATCCTCCCGCCCCGACCACCTTTAGCTGGGGGGCCGCAATGGCAGAACGGACCTCCTGCTCAGCCCCCCCAGACCCCCGTGCGCTGCGGCGGGAGTGAATCCCGCCTCCGCTTGGTTCGCGCGTTGTTGATGGCCCCGCCCGGCCCTCCTTGCGACCCCGTCGCTCCGGCCCAAGTGACAAACGAGCGCCAGCGACTTTGCTCTGGAGGGGGACCGCGTAGCGGTGCCCCTCAGGGATCCCGCCTGCGCTCCCTTCCGCGACGAGGCCTGGGCCTCTCCTCGATTAATCTCCGCTCCAATGACGCACGAGATTCCCGGGGTGGTTCGGCTCGAGACGGATTCGCGCGGGCTTTCCCGGTTCGTGGTCACGAATGATCTCGCCGAGGCGCACGTCTATCTGCTCGGCGCGCAGGTCACTCACTTTCGGCCTGCTGGAAACGAGCCGCTGCTGTGGCTCAGCCCTCTCAGTCCCTTCGAGGTCGGCAAGGCGATCCGGGGCGGCGTGCCCATCTGCTGGCCCTGGTTCGGGCCTCATCCTTCGCGGGCGGATCTTCCCGCACACGGGCTGGCCCGCACTCGGGAGTGGCGGCCTCTCGATGTCGCTCAGCTTGCGGACGGTCGCACCCGACTGCGTCTCGCCCTTTCCGAAGACGAAACTACGCTCGCAGCCTGGCCGCATCGTTTCGTCCTCACCCTCACGGCGACTGTCGGCGATTCGCTGGAGCTTGAACTCGCGACCACCAACACCGGGGACACTCCCTTCTCCTATACCGACGCTCTGCACACCTATCTCAGGGTCGGGGATGTGCTGACCGTCTCGGTACGCGGGCTCGAGGGCCAGCCTTTCGTCCACTCCACGCGGCATGACCGTGGCGTCCAGTCCGGGCCGATCGTGTTCGATGGGAGCGAGGTCAACTACATCTACGTCCCGAGCCGAGGGGCGGTCGTGGTCGACGACGCGTCGAGGAAACGCCGGATCGATGTGGTGAAGGCGGGTAGCGAGGCCACGGTGGTCTGGAATCCCGGCGAGGCGGGCGGGACGGGTATGAAGGACGTGGGTGCGCACTGGAACGAGTTCGTCTGTGTCGAAGCGGCCACCTGCGCCGACGCGCGGATCACCCTTCTGCCCGGCGCCTCGCACACTACACGGCAGGTGACCGGACTCGCCCGAACCTCGCCTTGACAGCGTCGCGGAGCCGCAGCGATACTGCCCGTCCGAGGGGAAAATGGCGACCAAAAACAACCCGGTTCCGGCGCGGAGAGATGATCTGCTCGTTCAGAAGGTAGGCGAGGAAGTGATCGTCTACGATCTCGCCTCTCATCGCGCTCATTCCCTCAACCGCACGGCCTCACTGGTGTTCGAGAAGCTCGACGGGAAACGCCCCATCGAGGGCGTGGCGAAAGACCTCGGGAAGGCGCTCGGCCGGCCTCATTCGAAGGAGCTGGTCGCGGCTGCGGTGAACGAACTGGCCGCCGCCGATCTGCTGCGGCCGGGAGCCGCCCTTCCCCGCCGCTCCATCCTGCGGGGCTTAGCGGCAGGGCTGCTTCCGGTGGTCGTGAGCCTCGCGGTTCCCCCGGCCGCGGCGTCCGCGAGTTGCATTGCAGACTATGCCCCTTGTATCCCCGGGGATACTTGCTGCGACCCTTGCGGCATATGCGTGAACCCGGGGTCTGGCTTCATCTGTGACCCCAACGCCTGCTGACCGTCCAGTCGCGCTCAGGCAAACCGCCGGGCGTGGTCGCGATACACCGGGTTCATCGGATCGAGGCTGAGGCAGATTTTCAGGTGCTCCCATCCTTCGTTTCTCCGCCCCAGCCAGGGGGGGGCCAGTACAGGATCGCGTGCGGCCCACCGCGGTGGTTCTCCTCGAGTTCTGCGAAGCCCACGCGCGGCGAAATGGCCAGGGCGGCGCTCGCGAAGGAGACCGCGCCCTGAAAGTCCCCCGCGACCACACAACGTCGCGCCAGTTGCAGGAAGGGATCACGCCGTGCCGAGTCGCACCGCAGCGCCTTGAACAACAACCCGGCGACGGCATCCTCCGAACCGCCCTCTGCGATCTCGGCCAGGCAGGACGCAGCCATGCCGAGAGCCGCCGACCGTACGGCCGGCTGAATGTCGCCTCGATCCAGCGAGGAATGCGGCGAGCGCGGATCGATAGCGCCCTCGAATCGCCAGTTCACGGCCGACCAGGTAGCCTCGATGGGCGGAACGGGGAGCTTTTAGCGCGTCAAGAGCCACGGCCGCGAGCTGATCGTTCCGTCCCTTGGGAGCGGTGTGGTGAGCGATCCGGAGCCGGTCTCGGGGCAGTTGGATCACCGTGGGCACGGCGCCGGAAGCCACCGGGGTCACGAAATTGTGCGCGCGGCGGCTCCAGCGAATCGCACGGCGGTCATGGAAGTAGTTGCGGTTCTCGATGAACCAGCGACCCTCGTGCAGCCTCCGGGTCTCAAACCTCAGGATCTGGAACTCTCCGGACCTCACCGTGGCATCCAGGTAGTCGAGGTCCAGCGCCTCCGCCTGATCGCTGCCGTCAACCGCCAGTTGAAAGTCGTTCCGCGCGAGAAAGGCGGCGTGATTCCTCGCCGCCGCCTGCCTGAAGACGCGCTGGCCTGCAGCGAGGAACGGTCCCTCGCCTCCTCGGGCAAACGCCGCCTGAATCCGCTCGGCCTGACTCTCGGTGAGGCGAGGGTGAACCGACGAGGCTCGACGAAGACCCGGCAACCCGCCCCTCGGGCCAGCGACGGTGTGCCATCGCTGCTGCCCGTGTCCAACACGAGCACTTCGCCGCCGCGCGAGGAGAACTCGGCGAACGAGGCCACAAGGCGGGGCAATCGGGCCGCCTCGTCCCGCACGATGGCGACCACGGAGAAGGCGGGCGAGGCCCGGGGAGCCGAGGGGCGACGCGCGCTCAAGGAGTTCGAGGCGCGGCCTTGGAGAAGAGGTGGGCGTGTTCCTCGTGGACGGGGTTGGTCGGGTCCAGACGGCGGCAGATTTCGAAGTGGTGCCGTGCGTCCGCGCGTCGGCCCAGCCAGAACAGGGCCCAGTAGAGAATAGCGTGCGGACCGGTCGAGTGATTCTCCTCGGGCTCCGAGAACCCCGCTTTGGGCGGGATCGCGAGCGCCGCGGCCGCGAAGGATGCGGCCCCCTGCATGTCGCCTTCGGCGAGGCTCCCGCGGGCCAGCCGGAGGAGCGGGTCGCGGCGCCTTGAATCCCTCCGACACGCGCGGATGAGGAGACTGTCGACCTCGTCGCGCGACGCGCGTAACCCCGCCAGACAGGATGCCGCGAAACACAGACTGGCGGAGCGGACCGTGGGCGGGACTTCCGCCTGATCCAGGCTGAGAAGCACGGGCAGGGCGGAACGAAAGTAATGGCGCGCCAGGAGTTCCCGGCCGAGGAAGTAGCGCCAGCGGTCGGAAGGGGGATCGGCCAGGGCCTCGAGGGCGACCCCGGCGAGTTGGTAGCCGCGAGCCTTTTCGAGGTCAGTGTGGTGGCTCACCAGCAACTGGCGGCGAGAGAGGCGGAGGGTCTCGCCCTTTCGGCCGGCGGGGAGGGCGCACAGAAAGGTGTGGGCGCGACCCTTCCAGTGCAGGGATCGGCGGTCGAAGAACCAATCGTGGACCTCGACCGACCAGCCCGATCGATTTCGAACCCGAACGTCGAATTGACAGGCGGCAACACGCCCTCCGCGAATCGACGCGTCGAGCCATTCGAGGTCGAGAGCCTCGACCACATCTCCGCCATCCACCACGAGCTGGACATCGTGCCGGGCCAGGGCGGCGGCGCAGTTCCTCGCGCGGGCGAAGTTGAAGAGACGCTCACCGGGGGTGACGAACGGGCCTTCTCCTTCTCGGGAGAAGGTCTCATTGATCCGGCGGGCCTGCCGCTCGGTCAGAAGGCGGTTGAATCGCCTGGGCTCAACCACCACGTGACAGCCCGCCGCCGCCGCGACCTCGGGCGTTCCGTCGTCGCTGCCGGTGTCGAGGACCAGGACCTCCCCGCCGCGCGATCGGAACTCCGCAAGCGACGCGAGAAGCCTCGGAAGCCGGTCCGCCTCGTTGCGGACGATGGTCACCACGGAGAACCGCGGCTCGCGCTTCCTCGCGCCTCGCCCGGCGGGCATCAGGGCGTTCGCGGCGCGCCGAGAATGCGCACGATCGCACGCGCGGCATCGCTCGCCTCGCCTCGCACCCCTCGGATCACCTGGGCGCGGGAAACCGCGGAGGTCAGCGCCAGCAAGGCCGCGCGCGGACGCTTTCGGGCGGGCAGGGTGTGTTCGAGGAGTCCCAGGGTTCCGCCCCCCGGCGTCACCCTCCGCGGCCGGAAGCGCCGGCCCTTCACGAACGAGGTCAGCACCACGAGGCGAACGGGCAGACTGCTCCGGCCCGCCACGATCCCAAGGGAATCGGGAGAATGCGACTCCGCCGGCTTGCGCGAGCCATCCGGACGTATCGACAGCGGCTCGGCCCAGGGGAAGACGCGGCCGCGGGCGTCCAGCACCGCGTACTCGTCGGAGTAGTAGACGCCGCCCAGCGCGACCAGGGCCTGGATGAGTGTCGTCTTCCCGGAGAAGCTCCGGCCCGGAACCACGACCGCCCCGCCCTTGAAGCCGACCACGCCCGCATGCACGAACACCCGACGGCTGGCCACTTCCCCGATCAGCATGGAGATGTCCCGGTCGAAGGCCCGTCGGATTTCATCGAGGTCCAGGGAACGGGCGAGCCGCTGGGCGTCCCGGTAGAGGACGTGAAAGCGCTTCACTCGGGAGCGAGGACCCGCGCCGCCCAGAATGAGGGAATACAGGCCCTGCACCACCGCGGCCCGGGAGGGCTTTCCCGCGCGGGGGAGCCAGCCCTTGAGTGCTTCCAGGCCGTCCGCACTGGAAGCACGAAGACCGATGCGCACGCCGTAACAGACGAAAGAGGATCCCACCGCCCACCCGAGGCGGTCGACACCTTCCTGTCAGGTCGAGGGGCGACCGGAAAGTCGCGGCAATCTCCCCTGCTTTCTTCGAACCACCTCCTTCATCTGGACGCGGACGATAACGCCGCTTCGCTACTTGATGCAGACCGCTCGGACCTGCTTCGCGTCGGTTCGCCCGCTGACCGCTTTGGCGAGACCGTCCTGGAGGAGGGTCCTCATCCCGTCCTTGAGCGCCTGGCCGCGCATCGTTTCGACCGAGGCCTTCTTCTGGATGAGCCGCTTCATCTCGTCGGTGGCGACCAGAAGTTCGTGGATGCCCACGCGGCCCTTGTAGCCGCCGCCGCCGCACTTCGGGCAGCCCTTCGGCCGATAGAACGTGTGTCCGAGGGGTGCTTTCAACTCCGGCCAGAACTCCTCGCCGTAGGCCTCCATGATGCCGTCGTATTCGAGCTTCTCGGGGACGTACCCCTCCTTGCACTCTCCGCAGAGCGTGCGCACGAGGCGCTGGGCCATGATCCCGAGCAGAGCGTCGGCGAAGTTGAAGGGATCGATGTCCATGTCCATCAGACGCGTGATGGTCTCGGGCGCGGAGTTCGTGTGCAGGGTCGAGAGGACCATGTGGCCGGTGAGCGAGGCTTCGATGCCGGTGGCCGCGGTTTCATGGTCGCGCATTTCACCGACCATGATGACATCGGGGTCGGCGCGCAGGAACGCCTTCATGGCAATGGCGAAGGTGAAGCCGATCTTCGGAAACACCTGGCACTGGCGAAGGCCATACTGGGTGATTTCGACCGGGTCCTCGGCGGTCCAGATCTTCATGTCCACGGTGTTGATGAAGCCGAGGCAGGAATGCAGGGTGGTGGTCTTACCTGAACCGGTGGGGCCGACCACGAGGGCGATGCCGTAGGGCTTGGAGAGGATCGCCTGCATCTCCTTGAGGTTCCGGTCGGAGAAGCCCATCTTCTCCATGGGGAGGGGCTTGCTGGCCGCGAGGATACGCATGACCACGTCTTCGTTGCCGCCCGCAGTGGGAATGGTGGCAACGCGGAGTTCGATCACGCCCATCGGGCCCTTGAACCGGATCTTGCCGTCCTGCGGCTTGCGGCGCTCGGAGATGTCGAGCTTCGCCATGATCTTGTAGCGCTGGACCAGCGCGTTGCGGTGGGCGGGCGGCACTTCGAGATGCTTCATGCAGTCGCCGTCTATGCGGAAACGGATGACCGTCGGGACCTGCTTGCCGTAGGGCTCGACGTGAATATCGGAGGTGCCCTTGTTGTAGGCCTCGATGATGATCTTGTTCGCGAGCTTGACGATGGCGGTGTCGGTCTCGTCGGCTTCAGCCTCGCCCGGCGCTCCCTCCTCGCCTTCCATTTCGCCTTCTTCACCGGAACCAAGCTCGGTGATGATGGTGGCAAGGTCGGCGGTGTCATCGGCGGTGGGCGC
>JANNJB010000101.1:0-1861 GCA_031405615.1 Vicinamibacteria bacterium
CTCGAGGGCGGCGGTGTACACGAGGAACCTCGGCCCGATGAACCTCTCGTGGAGCTTGTGATCCCGCAGAATGTGGCAGACGTCCTGGCACAGGAAACACTCGATGCACTTGCGGAACTCCTGCACGCGATCGATGTCCTTCTGCTCGGTTCGCCAGGTGCCGTCGGGCGCGTCGGGGGCCCTGGTCTTGAGCTTCTTGATCTTCCGTTTGACGTCGTAGTTCCAGGAGACGTCGGTGACGAGGTCCTTGAGCAGGGGGAACGTCTTCATCGGCTCCACGGTGATCGGCTTGTCGGTCGGCAGTTCGTTCAGTCGGGTCATGCACATCAAGCGGGGCTTGCCGTTGATTTCGGCCGCGCAGGAGCCGCACTTCCCCGCCTTGCAGTTCCAGCGCAAAGCCAGATCCGGCGACTCCTTGGCCTGGATCTGATGAAGCGCATCGAGGACCACCATGCCCTCGGCCACCTCGGCCTGGTGCTCCTCCATCTGTCCACCCGTGGTGTCGCCGCGAAAGATCTGGAACGTGAGTGTGCTCATGGTGTCGGGCCTGCCTTGGTTCTTCAGTTCTAGTTCTTCAGGTCTTCGATGATCTGTTTGAGTTCGGCGGGCATCTCAGGCAAAGGAACCTGGCGCAGGACCATCGCTCCGTCCGAGCCTTTGCGGAGGACCATGTTCACGTGGCTCCAGGCGTCGCCCTTGTCCGGATAATCCTCGCGGAAGTGCCCACCGCGGCTTTCCTTCCGCTCGATGGCGGACTTCGTGATCGCTTCGGAGACGATCAACAGATTGTGAAGGTCGATGGCGGTGTGCCAGCCGGGGTTGTAGTTGCGGCCCCCCCCGACATTCGCCCGAAGCATCCGGTTCCTGAGCTTCTCGATGACGACGAGGGCCTGCTTCATCTCCGACTCGGTGCGCACGATGCCCACGAGATCCTGCATGGAATCCTGCAGCTCGGTTTGAATCGTGTACGGGTTCTCGCCCGCGGGTCGTTCGAGCGGCTCCACCGCAACCTTGAGCGCCTTCTCCACCGCAGCGTTGTCGATAGCAGGGCGGGCGTTGCTCTTCGCGAAAGCCGCCGCATGTTCGCCGGCGAGTTTCCCGAACACCAGGAGATCGGAGAGCGAATTGCCGCCCAGGCGATTGGCCCCGTTGATGCCCGACGCGCACTCGCCCGACGCGAAGAGGCCGGGCACATTCGACATCTGGGTGTCGGCATCGACGCGGATTCCGCCCATGATGTAGTGCGTGGTCGGTCCCACTACCATAGGCACCGCGGTGATATCGATGTCGGCGAGCTGTTTGAACTGGTGGTACATCGACGGGAGCTTGCGCTTGATGTGGTCGGCCGCGTTTGGCAGGTGTTCCTTGATCCAGCTGATGTCGAGGAACACGCCGCCGTGCGGTGAGCCACGGCCTGCCTTGACCTCGCGCATGATGCATCTCGCCACGTGGTCTCGGGTGAGAAGTTCCGGCGGCCGGCGCGCCTGCTTGTCCCCCTGGGTGTAGCGCCAGCCCTCCTCGGGCGTGTCCGCGGTTTGCGATTTGTAGTTGTCGGGGATGTCTCCGAACATGAAGCGTTCGCCGTTCTTGTTCCGGAGAACGCCGCCTTCGCCTCGGACTCCCTCGGTGACGAGAAGGCCTCGGACCGAGAGGGGCCACACCATGCCGGTGGGATGGAACTGGACGAACTCCATGTCCATCAACTCGGCGCCCGCTTCGTAAGCGAGGGCGTGTCCGTCTCCCGTGCCCTCCCAGCTGTTGCTCGTGATCTTGAAGGAGCGGCCGATCCCGCCCGTGGCCACGATGACCGCGGAGGCCTTGAACACCTTGAATTTGCCGGTCGAGCGTTCATAGGCGAGCG
>JANNJB010000102.1:0-2357 GCA_031405615.1 Vicinamibacteria bacterium
GAAACTTCCTGATCTCGCTTTCGTTCACTCTTCCGCTCGCCAACTGCGCAACGCTTCCGCCCGATGCGACGAAGCGGGCGGGTGGGGTCGCGGATCCTTCGGCCTCGTCGGCGGCGGCATGGCGGCCGGAGGCGGCGGACGCGACGTCGTCAAAAAAGCCCGCGGCCTCCCCAGCCCCCACAGGCGTCCAGTACACCTGCTCCATGCATCCCGAAGTCCTGCAGTCGACGCCGGGTGACTGCCCCAAGTGCGGCATGCCGCTGGTTCGGAAAGAGGGCGGGGGCGGCAAATGAAGGCGAGGATGATCGGCCTCGTGCTGATGGCGTCGGGCTGCGCCATCAATCCGCGACCCACCTTCGACGAGACGAATGCGATGGTCCGGACGCGCACCGGTCTTGAGACCACCTGGATGCGAAGCGAGGCCGAGGAAGCGGCGGTTCTCACCCGTGTGCGCGAGATGCTCAAGGAGCCTCTCTCGCCTCGCAAAGCCGCGCAGATCGCCCTGATCAACAACCGCGCGCTCCAGGCAAGCCTCGAAGAGCTGGGAGTGGCCCACGCGAACCTCGCCGCCGCGGGTCTGCCCGGCAATCCGGAAATCGAAGGATTCATCGGGTGGCCGTCCGAGAAATCGGCGTCGAAGAAGATCGACCTCGGCTTCGGCATGGACATCCTCGATCTCGTGGTCCTGCCCTCTCGTCGCAACCTGGCCCGGCTCGAACTCAAGCAGGCGAAGGCGCTGGCGGGAAACCACATCCTCGAGGTCGCGGCCAGGGCTCAGACCGAGGCCTACGAACTGCAGGCCCTCGAAGCCACCGCGTCGATCACCGCGATAGCACTTGAGATCGAGGAGGCGCTCACGGAGTTCGCGCAGGCGCGTTTCAAGGCGGGGACACTCGCCGAACTGGAGTTCGAGGAGGAAAGCGCCCACCGTGATGAACTCAAGTCACGTCGGGCCATGCTCGAGCTGGATGCGCGCAAGAAGCGTGAGGCGATCAATCAGACCCTGGGGCTTTGGGGCGATCTGACCGGGTGGTCGATGGAGCCTCTGTCTTCCGACTTGCCGGGGAGCGATCTCGATGGCGCGGACTTCGAGAGTGTGGCTCTCGCCCAGCGGCTCGACCTCACCGCCGCGCGGGCCGCCATCGAACTGCTCGAAGGAACGCTGCGGCTTCAGAAGAGAACCCGCCTTCTTCCCGCGGGTGTGCGAGTTGGGGTGGAGACCGAGAAGGAGGACGGCGTGCGGGTGACCGGACCAAGAGTGGCGCTGCAACTCCCGATCTTCAATCCTGGACGCGCGGAGTCGGCGCGGGTCGAAGCGCTTTATTTCCAGGCCCAGCGTCTTCTGGAAGATGGCGCCACAAGGGCGCGCGCCGAGGTCCGCGAAAAGCGCGACCAGCTTTTCGGCTCGCGCGCGCTCATCGCGCATCACGAAGGGATCGTGGCTCCACGGAAGAAACGCATCGTCTTGATGAAGCGCGGCTACTACAACATGATGCTCAAGGGAGCCGACGACCTGCCGCGCGCGCGACGCGATGAAGTGGAAGCGGAGGCGTTTCTCATCGAGGCGCGGAAGTCGTATTGGATCGCCCGGACCGAACTGGCCCTGGCTTTGGGCGGCGCCATTCCGGGCGCTGCTGATGGAGAAGGCAAATGATCTCGAGACGACGGTACCTGGGCGGCCTCGTCGCCGCCTCGGCCCTGATGAAGGCGCGCGTGAGTTCGGCTCTCGGTTTCGAAACGGCGGCAGAAGCCCAGGATCCCCACGCGGGACATGCCATGCCCGCCGCTTCCCCCAAGCCCTCACCCGCCGGGCCGGCGACGAAGACCGCCGCCACCGCGCGCCGCAATGCGATCTACACGCCGGTCGTGACCCCCAACGGTTCGACCCTGTCTTTCACGATGAAGGACGGCGTGAAGGAGTTCCGGCTCACCGCGGAGCCCCTGGTGCGCGAGTTCGCGCCCGGCATGAACGTGAACTGCTGGGGCTACAACGGTTCGACTCCCGGGCCGACGATCGAGGCGGTCGAGGGAGATCGCATCCGTCTCTTCGTCACCAACAAACTGCCCGAGCACACCACGGTGCACTGGCACGGGATTCTGCTGCCCGCGGGCATGGACGGTGTCGGCGGTCTCAATCAGCCGCACATCAAGCCGGGTGAGACGTACGTCTACGAATTCACGCTGCGCCAGCACGGGACGTACATGTACCACCCGCACGCCGACGAAGCGGTGCAGATGGCGCTTGGGATGTTCGGCTTCCTCATCATTCACCCGCGCGCGCCGAAGCGGAAGATCGATCGCGACTTCTGCATTTTTCCGATGGAGTGGCGCGTCGATCCAGGGACGATGACGCCGAA
>JANNJB010000103.1:0-14190 GCA_031405615.1 Vicinamibacteria bacterium
GGGTGACGAACTTCAACGGCAATAGCGTGACCAAGCTTCTGGCCAGCACGGGGGCAGTCCAGGGCACGTTCGCGGTCGGCACAGGTCCATTCGGAGTTGCCTTCGACGGGGCGAACATCTGGGTGGCGAACAACACGAGCAATAACGTGACCAAGCTTCGGGCCAGTACAGGGGCGCTCCTGGGGACGTTCGCGGCCGGCACCGGCTCATTTGGGGTTGCCTTCGACGGGGTGAACATCTGGGTAACCAACACCGGCAGCAGCAACGTGACGAAGCTCCTGGCCAGCACGGGGGCGCTCCTGGGGACCTTCCCGGCCGGCGCGGGCCCATTCGAGGTTGGTTTTGACGGAGCGAACATCTGGGTGGCGAACTTCACCGGCAACACCGTGACGAAGCTTCTGGCCAGCACGGGGGCGCTCCTGGGAACGTTCGCGGTCGGCTCCTTCCCACGCGGAGTTGCCTTCGACGGGGCGAATATCTGGGTGGCGAACAGCGGCAGCGACACCGTCTCGAAGCGTTGAGCCTCGGATCCCCTTGACTCGGGGCGGACGGCCGTGGCCTAGACGTTCAGGGGCGAAACGCAGCGGCGATCCGCGCGCGCTCGTCTCGTGGATCGCGACCAGTCGGTCGGGATCGCCGAAAGGCAGGGCTCGCAGCAGGGTCGCATCGACGAGGCGAAGATCGCGCCTGTTGGCGCCGACCCCAAGGGCGCCATGAATCCAGTCACGTAGGATTCAGGCCCGCGGATCTCGGCAACCCGCGGCGACAATCAGTTGACGCCCTCGATGCCTGCGGGTACATTGTCTTCGCGCCGGGAAATTTTTGGGGGGATGAGTCCATGAGATGGGGAAGGCTGGTCTTGGTTTCCGTGTCGGCCGGGCTCGCCCTGGCCCAGTGCCCCCTGGAGGCACGGGGTTTGCCTCTTGCGCCCGACATTCCGACGGAGTTCTTCTCGTTGGCGCCCTGTCGTGTCGTCGATACGCGACTCCCCGACGGTCCACTCGGAGGTCCCGCCCTCGACGCCGGCGTCGATCGTGCCTTCCTTCTTTCCGGAGCTTGCGGCATTCCTGCTGAGGCAACGGCCGTCTCCGTCAACATCGCGGTCGCCGGCGGCACCGTGGCGGGCAACCTCCGGCTCCACCCCGGCGGAAGCCCGGTCCCCCTCGTGTCCGCGATCAACTATTCCGCCGGCCAGATCCGATCGAACAACGCGGTGGCGCCCCTCAGCGCGACCGGAGAACTGGCTGCGTTCGCCGGAGCGGTGTCGGGGACCGTCCACCTCATCCTCGACGTCAACGGCTATTTTGCACCGGCGTCTCCCACCCTCGGGTTCGGCCCGGGTCAGTCGTTCGTCGATGTCGGGCAGACCGCGGTGCCCACCTATCCCGTCCCGCTTGTCGTCACTCTCAGCGGCCCGGCTGTGGCAAACACCTTCGTGGCGGTTTCGTCGAGCAACCCCGGCGCGGTTGTCGTGGTGGGCGGCGGTGTCCTGATCCCGACCGGGCAGGCGAGCGGCCAAGTGCTGGTGACCGGCCTCGCCGCCGGGACGGCCACGTTGACCGCGACCCTCGGGACCACCATGGTCACCGCGAGCGTGCGCGCTCTTGACGGCACCGAGGTCCCGGCGCTGGTGTCGTTGCTGCCGCCGGCCGCGAGCCTCCCGGTCAACGGCAGCGTGGTGCTGACCGTCGGCCTCGACCTGCCGGCGCCGGTTGACGGCACGGTGGTCACGCTGGGGTTGGTGCCGTCGAATGCGGGCACGATGCCGGCGACGGTCACAGTGGCGCAAGGCCAGCTCTCGGTTACGTTCGACTACATGGACGGCGGACTGGTCAGCGCCGCCACGGTGACCGCGACGCTCGGTCTGACCACGCTCTCGTCCGCGCTCACGATGACTGCCGCGCCCGGCCTCGTGATCAACGAGGTCGACTACGACCAGGTGGGCACCGACACCGCGGAGTACGTGGAGATCCACAACCCGACGGGAGCGTCGATCTCGCTGGCCAATCTCGCTCTCATCCTGGTCAACGGCGGCGCGACCCTCCCCGCCGAGTACAGGCGTGTGCTCCTTGGCCCCGCGGGCACGATCCCCGCCGGCGGCTACTTGGTGATCGCGACCACCGCCGTTGCCGTTCAGGGTTCCGGCGTTCGCTACACGCCGCCGGTCTCCCAGTGGCCGGTCCTCGACGCGGTGCAGAACGGCGCTCCCGACGGCATGTTGCTGGTCAACACCGCGACGTTTTCGGTCATCGACAGACTCTCCTACGAGGGCAGTGTCACGGTCACCCTCCCCGGCTTTGGCACGGTCAACCTCGTCGAAGGCGCCGCGACCACTGCGCTGGATTCGGCCTTCCCCTCCCCCGGCATCGGCGCGCTCGCCCGCATCCCCAACGGCGTCGACAGCAACAACGCGGTAGCCGACTGGTTCTTCACCACGACCCTGACCCCGGGGGCAGCCAACATCCCCTGACCCGAACCATTCATGACAGATAGGGTCAAGGACCCGGTTTGCGGTATGAACATTGACCCCGCGAAGGCCGCGGGGTCGGTGAGGCACCGCGGGCGCGCGGTCCACTTCTGTTCGAAGGGGTGTCAGGCGAAGTTCGAGGCCGATCCCGAGAAGTACCTGCCCGCGAAGGGAAAGGCCCTCGCCATGGCGACACCCGCCGAGGAGATGGGCCGCGTGGTGGATCCGGTGTGCGGCATGAAGGTCGATCCCTTGACCGCGAAGTTCTCGCACGAACACCAGGGCACAGAGAGTGCCGGGTCGAGGTCGCGTTGGGGCCGGTGACGAGGATGCGCTTCAACTGCTTCGACAGAGGCAGCAGGCCGCCCTGGTTCTTGAGCAGGACGATCGACTCGCGGGCGGCGCGCAGCGCCACTTGCTGATGGGCCTCCGCGTGGATGATGCGATCGGCGGCTTCCGCGTCCGCCACGTAAGGGTGATCGAAGAGCCCCAGGATGAATTTCACCCGTAAGACGTCCCGAACCCTGGAGTCGATCACGGTCATGGGGAGCTTGCCCTCCTTCACCAGCTCCCGCACGGGCAGAACGAAGTTCTCCGGAGGATTGAACTCGGTCCGGACATTGCCGCCCTCCGCGAGGAACATGCGCATCGCGTCCCTGGCGGACTCGGCGACCCGGTGCTTGTTGAACAGGAAGACCACGGCGTCCCTGTCGGAGACGACATAGCCCGAAAAGCCCATGCCCGTGCGCAGGCGGTCGATGAGCATCTCGCGGCTGCCGGACACCGGCACGCCGTCGTAGTCGTTGTACGAGCTCATCACCCCAAGCACTCCCGCTTCGCGAATGACGGTTTCGAACGGGCGCAGGAAGAGCGTCTCCATCTCGCGGGGGGCGATGCCTGGGTCGGTGCGCGCGCGACCATCGCGTCCGCCCTTGGGAATGCTGTAGACCGCGAAATGTTTGAGGGTGGAGGCGACCCCCGCCTTCCGCAGCGCCTGGGCCTGTCGCACGCCGAGTTCGGCGACCAGATACGGATCCTCGCTGTAATCGTCGACCACGCGGCCCCAGCGCGGGTCGCGGGCGAGATCGAGGATGGGCGAGTAAATGTTCGTG
This sequence comes from Vicinamibacteria bacterium, assembly GCA_031405615.1. Lineage (GTDB taxonomy): Bacteria > Acidobacteriota > Vicinamibacteria > Fen-336 > JAGNNV01 > JAGNNV01. The sequence continues at coordinate 3,580 of JANNJB010000103.1, forward strand.
TAGCCCAAAGCACGGGCTTCGCGCCCGACCACGGCGCCGATTTCGGAAACGAGATCACGATCGAAAGTGGCGCCGATGCCCACGGGCGACGGGAAGTTCGTGGACTTGCGATAGCACAGGCCGTGGACGCCCTCGTTCGTGAAGTCGGCGGGAATCCCGAGCCGCGTGTCCTCGATGAAGAACTTCTGCACCTCGTTCTTCGCCCGGACGTGAACGGAAGGCGGGCCGATGTTCGGGTCCTGCACATCGCGCACGCCGTTTAGCTGTTCGTCGATGTTGCCGATGCCGTCTTTCCACACCGCGGTTTTCCAGGCGGGAGTGGGCAGCGGATCCTTCAGCACGCGAGCGAAACCGTAGAGGGTGGCGAGTTGAACCGTCTTTTCCTCGACCGTCATCTGGGCGAGCAGATCGTCGATCCTCGCCTCCACAGGCAGGGCCTTGTTCTCATAAGGATCGCGACGGCCGTTCTTGTTGAGGTCGATCCAGCCGTCCCGATAGAGGGCGGGGTTGAGCGGGGTGAGCGTCGCCTTCGTGGTTTCGGGCGACTGGGCCCACGAGCCAGCACTTCCCAGAACGCCGAAGGCGACGAGCAGGGCCAGCGGGGTGACGAACGACCGGGCCATCGAATGTTTACGGGCGTGCATAGCCTGCTCCTACGTGCTTTCGGATGAACTCGAGAACGACGGGTCGGAGGTCGCGCACCATTGGTTTGCGCTGCCAGGTCGTGAGGTCAAAGGTGTGGCCCACGCCGTCGACGAGGACCAATTCGTGGATCGCCCCGGCCCTTTCGAGGGTTCGGGCCAGTTCGATCGACTGTTCGTAGTCGACCGTGTCGTCGGCCTTGCCGTGGAGGATGAGGGTGGGGGGTACGTCTTTTCGAACGTGGGTGGTCGGCGAGGCCTGTTGCCAGAGGCCCTGATTCCCGGTCCGGGTTGCGCCGAGCACTTCCGGCGTGTTGGCGTCGCGGAGCACGCCGGTGGGTTTGCCCTCTTTCGTCACTTCCTGCCGGGTAAGGAGATTGGTGGGCCCGTACAGGTCAATCACCGCGCGCACGCGGCTCGAAACCCCCGGGTACGGTTGTTCAGGCTCGAGATCCTTCATTCCCTCCGTGTACGCCACCATGAGGGCGAGATGGCCTCCCGCCGACCCGCCCATCACCGCGATCCGCTCAGGGTCCACGCGGTACTCGGCCGCGTGAGCGCGGAGGAAGCGGACCGCGTTCTTGGCATCGAGAACATTCTCGGGGAACGAGTTCGCGCCGAGCCGGTAATTGATGCTCGCCATCACGTAGCCCGCTCGGGCCAGGGTGCGTCCGATACTCTGCTCACGAGCCTGGGCCTTGTCGCCGCCCGTCCAGCCTCCGCCGTGGATCATCACCACCGCGGGCAAGGGGCGCGCGTCCGGATCAAGCACGGGAAGGTACAGGTCAAGGCGCTCGGTGCGGCCGGCCGCGAGAAAGGCGATGTCCGCGATCACCCGGACTTCGAGATCGGCGGGCGCTGCTTCTCCCGTCCCCAGCAAACCCATCAAACAGGCGGCAAGGAAGCGGCTCATTTCGGCAGGACGGCCCTCCGGCGGACCTTGTGGCTTTCGCCCTTCTTCGCTTCTCGCGCGGACACCCGGGCCGCCTCGGCGGCCCAGCCCTCGATGGCGAGCCGCAGATGCAGGGCCATGGCGGTGCGGGCCTTGGCCGCCTGGCGCGCCCGGATCGCGTCGAAGATCCCGCGGTGCATCTCGGCCGACTCGCGCAGATCGTCGGCGCCTTCGATGGTCTTGCGACGGCGCTCCCACACGAGCGACGAGACCATCTCGACGAGCGCGCCCAGCACCGCATTGTTCGAGGCTGCGGCCACCGAGCGATGGAAGCGGATGTCATGGGCGAGGAACGCCTCGGGGGCGTCGAGCGCGCCGAACATTCCGGCGAGTTCGGTGGCCATCTGCTCGCGCTGTGATGCCGTGGCCCTGGTTGCGGCAAGCCCGGCCGCCGCCACTTCAAGGGCGCCGCGCGCTTCGAACATCTCCTCGGAAGTGAAATCGTGCAGGTCGGCCAACAGACGCAAGGGCTCGCCGCCCAGAGTGGGAGGGCCGCCCTGAATGAAGGTTCCCGCGCCCTTGCGAGAACTGACGACTCCCATAGCCGACAGCGACTGCAAAGCCGAGCGCACCGTGGGTCGCGAGACCTTGAACTCCTCGGCCATCTCGCGTTCAGTGGGCAGACGATCGCCCGGCCGCAGGCTGCGTCGCTCGATCAGTCCGCGAATCCGGTCGATCACTCGCGCTTTGACGGGTGCGGAGGCGCCTTGACCCCGCCGCGCCTCGGCGGGCTCGACGGTGTCCTGAGCGGATGTTTTGTCATTGAGGCCGGGCCGGGACCGCTTGTCGATCGGCAACCGGGATGCCCGGGCATCGGGCCTGCTTTTCTTCTTTCGCATCTCGCTTCCCCTGGGCTATCTCTGAATACGCGCCGTGCCGCCGCGAGCAAACGCCCGAACCTGCTCCGCGGTGGCCATCGTGGTGTCGCCGGGGAACGTGGTCAGCAGCGCCCCGTGCGCCCAGCCGAGCCGCACCGCCTCTTCGGGTTCGGCGCCGGTCATCAGGCCATAGAAGAAGCCCGAGCCAAATCCGTCGCCGCCTCCCACCCGATCGAGCACGTCGAGTTCGACGGTGGGGGTCAGGTGGGTCTTGCCGTCGATCCACGCCACCGCGGCCCAGGAGTGGCGACTCGTGGAGTGGACCTCGCGCAGCGTGGTGGCGACGATCTTCACCTGCGGATGTTTCTTCACGACGTTGCCGATCATGCCGAAGAAGCTGCTCGGATCGAGTTTCGATGTCGCATTCACCTCCGGACCGGGAATGCCCAGACCCTTCTGCAGGTCTTCCTCGTTGCCGATCAGCACGTCCACGTTCTCGACGATGCGCGCGATCACGGAGGCGGCGCGTTCGGCGCCTCCCGAGATGCTCCACAGCTTCTCCCGGAAATTCAGATCGAAGGAACAGATGGCGCCTGCGGCCTTGGCCGCCTGCATGCCCTCGATGATCAGCTCGGCGGTTGAGGGTGACAGCGCCGCGAAGATGCCGCCGCTGTGGAACCAGCGCACCCCGCCCGCGAAGATCGCCTTCCAGTCGATGTCGCCGGGCTTCAGCAGGGCGGCCGCCTCGTTTGCGCGGTTGTAGAAGACGATCGGGGCCCGCACCCCGAAGCCCTGATCGGAATAGACCGCGGCCATGTTGGGTCCGCGCACGCCGTCGTGGGCGAAGCGCTTGTAGAAGGGAGTCACTCCCATCGCCTTCACCCTCTCGGCGATCAGATCCCCGATCGGGTAATCGACCATGGCGGTCACGATGCCGGCCTTGAGGCCGAAACAGTCGGCCAGGTTCGCGGCGCAGTTGAATTCGCCTCCGCTCACGTGGATCGCGCAGTTCGTGGCCTTGCGGAAGGGAATCCGCCCCGGGTCGAGCCGGTGAACAAGGGCTCCGAGCGAGACGAAGTCCAAAGCGCCCGAGGGCCTGATGTCGAGCCCGTGTTTCATGAGTCTTTCCCCTGGTTCGATGGCTTGACGCGATAGAGCAGTTCCCCGGCGCGGGGGACGACGAGAGTGTCGGGATCCCGACGCCACGCCTCGATATCGATACTTCCTGGATCGAGGTAGCCGAGGTTGATCCGCTCGCAGAGTTCGCGAGGAATCGAGGTGGCGAGGGTGACGTGAATCCGCGGCGTCTCGGTCTTCGTCTCCTTGGCGAAATGGCCCTGGCCCTTGACGTGAGTGGAGTGGGCCAGAATGCCGCCAGGGACATCCTTGAAGCGGTCCCACTGCTTCAGGAAGTAGTCCTTGCAGTGGTAGCCGACGGCCTCGATCTGCCGGCCGTGAGTGTGGCTCACCTCGCGCACGTGCGGGGCGTAGATCACGACCTCGCCTCCGTCTCGCACCGCCGGCTCCATCTTGTACACGCCTTTGCCGGCCACCCACAGGTCGTCGTACATCTCGGGCATGATCGAGAGCACGCGCCCGACTGGAGAATCGAGCCAGACGATGTGGCGTCGCGACGAGAGATCGGCCGCCTCCGACCAGGCCTCGGCCATCGAACCGCAGTAGATCCCCGCGATGCCTTCTTGCAGCACCACCGGAGCGATGAGCGACAACGGCCGTTCCACCATGCGCGCGGCGCGGTCGATGACCGCGCGGACCGCGGTCGCCTTTGTACCGATCACTTCATAGTTGGTGATCAGCGCTCCGAGCCAGTGAGTGAAGTGGATGATCTCGGCTCCCGCGATTCCGGGGAACAGGTATTTGGTCCCGCCCGAGAAGCCCGCCACTTCGTGAGGGAAGACCGGCCCGCAGACGAGCACGTGGTCGTACTCGAGGGGCAGGCGATTGAGAGATACGGTGACGTCACGGCTCATCCGGCCGCCCGTCAGTTCCTCGATCTCATGCGCCGGAATCGTCCCGAGGGTCGTGAAAGTCGCAGGGTCGTCCCAGTGGTGGTTGAAGATGTGCCGGTCGCCGGCTCGTCCGTCGGTGACGGTCCGGCCGACGAGCTTTGAGAGTTGGGCGTCGCTCATCGGCGGGTGCGTGCCCAGGGCCACGAGAAAGTCGAGCGCACGCGTGCGTGGAGCCGCGGCCTCCTCCAGCAGATCGAAAAGAAGGGGCATGGGCATGGTTCGAGTGCCGTCCGGGATCAGGACCAGGACGCGCTTGCCGTCGAGCGGCATCCGCGCCAGACCCTCTCGGACAACCGCACGGACATCTTCGGGCGAGAGGAATCCTTTGTCGAGGCCGCGGCCGACGACCGGGTCACGGACGATCTTCACGGATACCCTCCTCCTTGGCTCACAAAAGGTCAGACCTAACCTTTGCTTCGATACCGCTCAACAATCTGACAATATTCACAATTACCACTATTGTCAACGGACTCGGGTCCTCTTAATCGGAAATAGGTCAGTCCAAATAGATCGGTCGAAGCACCCGCTGAACCGGCAGGCCCACCTCGCCCGACCCGGTTGGCTCATATCCGGCGCGGACCGCGGTCACAAAGTCCGCAACCAGCGGCAGGTGAAGGTTCGGGTGGGGAGGGCGCCGCTCGTCGCGAATGCCATGCGCGGGGGTGGTCCGGCGCTTTACCGCGATGTCTTCGCAACCGATGAGGCCCCAACCGAGGGTGGCTCCTGCGTCGCTGCTCGTCGTCATCGTTGAGGTAACTCGACGGGCTGTCCGGTTGAGGCTGAATGGTACAGGGCTTCCACCAGAGCCACGCTGCGTCGTCCCTCCGGGCCGTTGCAGCGAGGTTCCGAGCCGGTACGGATGGCGCCCAGGAAGTCTTCGATCACCGCCTGATGACCGCGCACGTCCGAGACGATCGGCGAGGAGGCCGCGGCGTTCTCGCTCAAAACTCCGCCTCGCAGAACCTCGGTTGGATTCCGGAAATCCGCGGAGGCGATGCGGTCCTGTACCACCGTGATCGTGCCCATGGTGCCGCTCAACTCGATCCGTCGCGGGTAACCTGGAAACGCCGTCGTGGTCGCTTCGTATGTGGCGAGCGCGCCGTTTGCGAACTCGAGGGTGGCGACGAGAGTGTCCTCCACCTCGATCTTGTGAAGCGCCGTCGTTCGGCGGGCGGACACCCGCTTCACGTGACCCCACAACCAGAGGAGGAGATCGAGGGTGTGAATTCCCTGGTTCATCACCGCCCCGCCGCCATCGAACGCAGCCACGCCGCGCCACCGCGACTCCGCGTAGTACGCGGGCTCTCGCCACCACTTCACCCGCGCCGAGGCGAGCAGAGGCCGACCCAGGGCCCCCCCGTCGATGGCGGACTTGAGGCGGACCATATCCGGCGCGAAGCGGTCCTGAAAGAACACGCCGAGCTTGACCGACGCGGAAGCGCAAGCCGAGATCAACGCATCGGCCTTCTGCCCATTGATGTCCAGGGGCTTCTCCACGAGCACATGCAGACCGGCACGGGCGGCGGCGATCCCCTGATCGGCGTGCAGGAAGGACGGCGTTCCGATCAGGAGGACCTCCATAGGGCGATGCCGCAGGAGCGCTTCGATGTCGGCATAGGCTGCCGCTCCGTACCGCTCGGCCAGGGCCTGGACCTTGAGAGGGTTGGCCCCGCCCACCGCGACGACCCGTGCGCCCTCGATCGAGGATGCGGCCCGCGCGTGCGTCTCGCTGATCCCGCCTCCGCCGAGGATGCCGATGTGAACCGCGGCAGCCCCGCTCATGGGTGACCGGCCAGGCGTCGCCTCTTCAGACGGAGAGCCCCGCGCGCTTCATCACCGCGTTGAGATCGAAGGCGGCGGAGCGGGGCCTTCGTGATCTCAGGGCGTTCGCCGCCGCATCGTCCTTGAACTGCTCGGTCAGCGGGTCCCAGGTGAGCTTTCGCCCGAGTTTCATGCCGATCCACGCCGCGGCGCAGGCCTCGAGACTGCGGGCGGCCTGGTCGACGGGCGCGATGGGGTCCTGGCGGCTCAGGATGCTCTCGAGCCAGTTCCGGTGGTGGTCGTCGCTCTCCGGCCATCGAATGTCTCCGGGGCGCACATCGCTCAGGATCGACGGGTTGCTGGCATCGAGAGATTTCCGTCGCTCGTCCCGCTGAGCGGCGGCGCCGGGGTCGCTGCTCGTGACCTGCGCGGCTCCTCGCGCGCAGAACACCCAGCCGTCCGAGCCCTCGAAGCGAACCCCGTTGGCATAGCCGTCGTCCATCACCAGTCGGACGTCGTTCTCGTAGCGCATCTCCACGTGGTAGGTGTGGTGCACCGTCCAGACGTCATTGGTCATGAAGGATGCGCTCGCCTCGATGTTCGTCGGGCCGCCCAGCTCCTGCCCCATACCCCACTGCGCGATGTCCATATGGTGAGCGCCCCAGTTGGTGATCATGCCGAGACCGAAGTCCTCGGTGGTGATCCAGCCCGGGCGGCCGTAGCCGGTTTGCGGATGCACCCGCCCCTCCATGTACGGCTGCTCGGGCGCCGGACCGAGCCAGGTCGCGTAGTTCAGGTTCGCGGGCGCCGGCTCGGTGAGAGGTCCCTTGCCCTTGGGCTGGTCCTGGCCGATCCCTACCCGAATGGTCTTGATCTTGCCGATCCGGCCGTTGCGCACCGCTTCGGTGGCCACCCGGAAGGTGTTCCAGGGCTTGGAGGAGCGTTGCTGACTCCCGGTCTGAAGGATCCGCTTCTTCGCCCGAACCGCGGTGCGCAGGGCGATGGCTTCGGCGATGTCGTAGGTCAGAGGCTTCTGCACGTAGACGTCCTTGCCCGCGAGCACCGCCTCGACCGCGATGAGGGCATGCCAGTGATCCGGCGGCGACACGATCACCGCGTCGATGTCCGGACGGGTCAGCAACTCCCGGTAGTCGGAGTAGGCTTTGATGTCGACCCGGCTCTCTCCCTTGCCCACGTAGTTCTGCTCGACCTCGCTTCGGGCCGCCTCCAGCCGCTTCGAGTCCAGATCGCACACCGCCACCATCCGGCAGAGGTCGTGCTTCATGGTGTCCCGCATGTCTTCCATGCCCATGCGACCGCAACCGATCTGGGCCACCTGTATCTTCCGGCTGGGCGGGACCTGGGACCCAAACAGATACGTGCGGGGAAGGAACATGGGAGCCACGAAGCTGCCCGCGGTACCCATCATCGACCGGGTGAGGAAGAGCCGTCGGCTGTGGGGGGGGGCGGAATTGTCTTGCTTCATCAATGTTGCCTCGCTGCTACTTCAATTCCCGGATCTTGACCGAGCGGAACGACACCGCGTTCCCGTGGTCCTGCAAGAGGATGCGCCCCCTGGCCGCCTCTCCGAATTTCGGCCAGTCGACATACTTGCTGCGACTCACCAGAGCCCGCCACATCTGGGTGCCCCGTTCGTACTCGACGGTCTTGAAGCCGTTCAGCCAGTGTTCGACATGCGATCCCTTGACCACGATCCGCGCGCGGTTCCACTCTCCGACGCCGTTGAAGCGGATACCCTGGGGCGGAATCAGGTCGTACAGTCCGGCCAGTTTGCGATTGCCGTTGGCGCCGAGCTTCGCATCCGGGTGAACCGCGTCGTCCAGGATCTGGTACTCACAGCCGATGGCCGAGCCCGCGCCCTTGTTCAGTTCGGTGTTGACGAAGTACTTGACCCCGCTGTTGGCGCCCTTCGTGATCATGAACTCCAGGCTCAACTCGAAGTCCTGGTAATCCTCGAGGGTCACGATGTCGCCCCCGTTGGTCGACTCTTTGCCGCCCGACTCCATCACCGAAAGCACGCCGTCCTTGATCTCCCAGCCGCCTTCGGGAAAGCGATCGAGCTTCGCGCCGCGCCAGCCCGCCGTGGTCTTGCCATCCCACAAGAGCTTGAAGCCCAGGGCCTTCTCTCTTTCAATCAGGGTATTCGGGATGTGATTCTGCTGGGGGACCTCGGCGCGATCGGGGGTTCGTTCCCGGTCCAGTCCGGTGGTCAGGATGCGGAGGCTGCGGAAGCGCACGGTTTCGCCGGCCCGGGCCGCATCGTTGATGCTGTGGACCTGAAGGGCGATGAACCCCTTCGCGGTCTGATTGTCCAGCACATTCCCGCAGGGCACACCGTTCACCCAGGTCCGAATCGAGTCGCCGATGGCCTCGACGCGGAACCGGTTCCATTCGCCGATCCGGAAGGCCTTCTTCGATGCGTCCTGGCCTTCGAGGGTGTGCAACCAGCCGCGCCGCGACTCATCGTAGATCCCGCCCGTCCAGGCCCTCTCGGACGGATCGATCTCCACCTGGTAGCCGTGGACCCTCCCTTCCTTGTAGCCGGGGCTTCGAAGGCCCCTGATCTGCACCCCGCTGTTCATGTTCGACTCCACCCTCGCCTCGTATTCGAGGATGAAGTCGCCGAACTCCTCGGTGGTGCCGAGGAAGCTGTTAGGGGAGCCTGTGACCGTGGTTCCGACAATCGCACCGTCCGCCACCGTGTAAGGGGCGGTTCCGTTCAGCTGCGTCCAGCCGGTCAGGTCCTTGCCGTTGAAGAGCGGCCGCCAGGCCCCCTGGGCCGAGGCGGTGGCCGCCGCCGTGACGAGCACGAAGCCGGCCATGAGACCTCGCGCCTGGTGAAGGTATCCGTTCATCTGGGTCACTCCTCGGTTACATCTTTTGTGGTGCGATCGACTCGGTGGCGGCGATGGCGGCCCGCATCTCCGCCAGCATCTTCGGCAGACCGGCCGCAGGATTGTAGTCCTTCCGTCCCGAGGCCAGAGTCTCGATCGGCAGGTAGCCTCGATAGCCGGACTTGCGGATGAGCGTGATCGTCCGCGTCATATCGATGCGAGGGGAAGTCGCCGGCGTCCCGATCAACTCTTTGATCTGCCAGTTCACCGCATACGGGGCGACCATGGCGATGTCGGCATAAGGATCGGCGGTGTGGTACTTCCCGGTGTCCACAAGGGGCGCGCACCATTCATGATCGACGCGCCTCAGAAGGCTGAGATGCTCCTCGCCCGTGCTGATGAAGTCGCCATGGTTCTGCACCGCGATGATGACCCCGAACTTCTTTCCATGCTCGGCGCACTCCCGAAGGGCATCGGCAAGCCATGCCTCCACGGACGCTCGGCTCGCGTTCCCCGCCGCCTGCTGCCAGGTCTTGAACGGCGCTTGCGAATCGGCGAAGGCGCGGACCACTGGGGCGCCAAGCTTCGCCGCCACCTCGACCCAGGTCTTGATGCGCTGCACTCCCTCGGCCCGCACGCCCGGGTCAGCCGCGGTGAAGTCATTGCGCACGCCGGTGCCGCTGATGGCGAGGCCGAGATCGAATGCGTGGCGCTTCAGCCGGAAGATGTACTCGTTGGTCGGTGCGTTTGGATAGCCCGGGAAGAAATAGCCGGTGAGGTCCACCGCGTCGAAGTTGTGCCGGGCGCAGAAGTCACAGACCGCAAACAGGTCCATGCCCTTGCCGGGGTCCCTGGCGTTGGCGTTGAGGAGATCAAGGAACGAGTACGCGTTCAGCGACGCCTTCAGGTACGACCCGCCGGCGCGCTTGATCGGCGTGACGGCAGCGGTTCCGGCGGCTGGGCTGAGGGAGGCAGCGGCCAGGGGAACCAGCGCGGCGCGCTTGAGAAAGCTCCGGCGTCCGCTTTTCGAGGGCACGATATCGGGATTCATGGGCGGGCTAGAACATCAATCGAGCGCCCAACTGGATGTTGCGGGGCGGCTGGGTCGTGGTGATGACGCCGAATCCGGCGCCGCTCCGGTTGGTCGACGGGTTGCCCCAGTTGACCCGGTCCGTGACGTTGAACAAGTCGGCCTGGAACTGAAGCCGGACATCTCCCTTGATCGCGAACATCTTGCGGAGCGAGAGATCCAGGACCGAGTAGACCGGACCACGGAACTGGCCGCGGGCGAAGTTGCCGCGCCGGCCTTCCGGGGACGCGACGAACGCCGCGGGATTCAGCCACTGGACGGCGCCGGTGGTTGGGTTGATCCGCTCGGACAGATACGGATTCTGACCCTCGACGAGGTCGGCGCGACGGTTGCCGATCGACGTGTCGGCGGTGACGGTGAGGGGCGCGCCGGTCTGGTAGCGGCCGATGCCCGAGATCTCCCAGCCGCCGAGGGCCTTGCCGAGCGGGCCTTTGTTGTTCTTGAGGATGGGCAGCGCGTAGGAC
>JANNJB010000104.1:0-5504 GCA_031405615.1 Vicinamibacteria bacterium
GTGGCCACGCGCTCCATCATGTTGTAGACGTGCGACTCGCGGCCGATGACGTAGTACTCCTGGAAGCCGGCAGCCTGGGCGTGCGCCGCGGCCACGGTCACGAACTGCATCACGGCCACCAGGCCGGCGAGGGTGACCAGACGGCTCGGCGATAGGGAGTGTCGGGATCTCATCAACTGCTGCCTTGGGCGAAAAATGCGCTGGCGAGCGCGTCGCGGAATTATCGCGGAATTGCGAACGAAAGGCTTTCGGGGAGAGCCAAGATTAACAAGCCTGCACGTAAGGGGTTGTGGTCGGCGTCACCCCGGCGCCGCCCGGAACGAAGCGTCGAGGCAGCGTCGAAGCAGGGTGGCCTCCATCTCGGCATTGAGGGGCGCGGCAAACGGCCGGATCCCGGCGACCCCCGACGCCCCGCATCCGATTACATCTGCTGCATTTAGCGCGCTGATACCGCCCACCGCGATAACCGGGACGCCCACACCACGAAGAGCTGCGCGAAGGCCAGTTGTGCCCAACACGTGGGCGCCCTTCCCCGGCGTGTCGAAGACCGGTCCCAGAATCGCGAAGTCCGCGCCTTCCGCGACCGCACGCTCAAGGCCCGCGCGGTCGTGGCGCGAGACCGAAACACCCAGGCCCGGGAACGCGCGGCGCACCGCGCGCGGATCGAGGCCGGATTCCGGCAGGTGGACCCCGGCCGCCCCGGCACGCTCCGCAATGTCGGGGCAGGAATTCACGATCACCCTTCCGGCATCGCCCACTTCCGTGATGACATCGCGGACCAGCCGCATGAGCGCACCCGACGAAATCTGCTTCGCGCGCACCTGAACTAGATCGGCGCCCCCGCGGACCGCGCGTCCGGCTGCGAGGGCGCCGTCAGCGCCGACGATCGCCATCAGAATCGGGCGCGGGCTTCCGAGGATCTGCCGAAGACTCTGCCTCAACGAAAGGCTACTCCGGGCCTCTTCGGAAGATCAGATGGGTCAGGTCGATAACCGCCGCGGCGAGGTTCACGAGGCCAAGGCCGGTGACGGCTCCCCGAAACCAGGGGGCGAGCAGGACCTCCCGGAGCATCGAGGAAGTGGCGAGGGCCGGATGGTTTTCCCAAAGGGACGTCCATGGCGCGAGCACCAGCGTCGCGCCAACCATCAGAGAGCTGATGAACTGGATCAATCGAACCGCCACCACGTGGAATCTTTCGCTCGCCACGACGGAGGTTCAGGGGAACCGGGGACTCGGATCGGCCGCGATCAACGAGGTCTCGGTCAGGCCCGCGACTGGAGATCCCTCAGCTTGTCCGAAGCATCGCGGAAGGCCGGATCTTCGCGGACGAGATCCTCAAAGGTGGCGGTCGCTTTCCCGAACTCCCCCGCCGCTTCCCAGGCGACACCGAGGTCGTAGCGGAGACCGCGGTACTCCTCGGGGGCCCGGCCCGGCACCAAGAGGCCCCGCTCGTACCACTGCACGGCCACGTCGGCCATGCCCTTTTCCATGAAGCAGATTCCGATCATGCTCGAACATTCGAGAGACCGCTTGGGATCCTTGGCTGCGAGCTGGAATTCGGCGATCGCTTCGTCCACCAGGCCCATCTCCTTGTAGGCGATACCGAGGTTGTAGCGGGTGTCGTAATCGCCTTCGGAGAGTTGTGAATCGACGCCCTTCTTGAACTCGTTGAAGACATCCTGAAGGCCCTGGTCTTCGAAGCTCGACGACCTGGAGGCGTCGGCGGGAACCTCCTCGAGTGCCGGCTGAGCGTCGAAGAGAGCGGACAACTCGGCCCCGAGGTCGATGCCGCCCGATTCTTCCACCGGCGCAGCGTCGGCGACCCGCATGTTGACTGCCGCCGGGGTTTCGGCGGGGGGCGGAGGTGCGGGCAGATCGTCGAAAGAAAGACCGCTGAGGAGATCGTTCTCCGAAGACGCTGCTTCGGGTTCGGGGGCAGGGGCGGGCTTCGCCTGACGCGGAGGAGCTGGCGGGGGTGCGGTCGGCGTGGGTGCTGGAGGCGCGGCCGGAGCCGGTTCGGGCGCGGCCCGCAGGTCGAGTCCCAGACTCGAGGCGCGTTCCAGAAGGGCGGAGTTGCCGGGGAAACGCGCGATGGCATCGCGAAGCGCATCCTTCGCGTCGTCGACGAAACCAAGCGCGATGTAGGAATCGACTTCCTCCACCGCCTTTGCGATTTCCGGATCCACCGCGGGGGCCCCAAGTGCGAAAGGCCGCTGGATGGAACCGGAGGCAAACTCCACATCGGGCCCGCGCTCTTCCGCCTCGGGAGCGGGTTCCGGCTCGCTCAAATCTCCGAAGCCGGCCGCCATCGCTTCGGCGTTCTCGGCGGTCTGGCTGGCCGTCTCGGCGGGCTCGCCGAAGGACAGCTCGGCCTCGGGCGCCGGGGGCGGAGTCTCCGCCTCATCCTCGATGCCGACCTCGAGATTGAGGTCCTCCTCCTCGTCGGGCGGCGCGGCCTCGAGCGGGGGCGCCTCGGGCAACTCGGGCAACTCGGGCTCGGCTGGCGCTTCGGCGAACGCTTCGAAGGCCGGGGGCGTCGACTCCCCGAGCGAGTCGAGGGAGAGTTCGCCACCGCCTTCGAGCGAATCGACCTCCAGGGACGGCGCCTCCTCAACCGCTTCGGGCGGCGCTTCGGCAGCGGCTGCGGAGATGCCCGGCCACAGCGTCTCGGCTTCGTCGCCGAGCATTTTGGCGAGGCTCTCGTTGCCATCCTTGCCCGCGACGCCTTTAAGCCAGAGACACTCTCGCGCTGCTTCTTCGTAGCGCTCCGTCTCCTTGAAGATCTCCTTCTTCTCGAACCGTCCATCGAAGATGTTCGGAAAACGGACGAGCACCAGGTCGACCTGCTCCTCGGCCTTGTCGAGCAGGCCGTACTTGCGGAAGACGCGCGACTCCGCGAGGTGTTCTTCGATGAACTCCCGATCGGTGTTCGAGTCCGCCGAGACTCCCTGGGGGCGAACGATGGCGCCGGTGTCGAACTCCAGACCTTCGAGGTCTGAGGACACTGCGGCGGCGCTGGGCGGCGGCAGCGTCATGTCGGCGGCCGCCTTCTTCTCGACCGCGACCTTCGCCGGGCCGGCGACGACCGGCGACGCCTTCTTCTTTCGGAGCGATTCGAGTCGCGACTTGAACTGCTCGTTGTCCGGCTCGACCTCGACCAGTTGCGACGCGGTGTCCTCGGCCGCGCGATCGCTGCCGGCCGCCAGATGCGCCTCGAGGAGATTGTTCAGTGCCTGGACGATCGCGCGGTCGTTCCCACGGATACGGGCGACCTCGACCAGCTTCTGAAGCGTGCGGACGTGGTGGGGCGACCGGCTGGTGATCTGGAGCAGCAGGTTGGCCGCGCGATCCGCGTCCCGCTTCAAGAGGAGCTGCTCGACCAGCGGAATCACCGCCTCGAAGGCCTCATCCGCCCGGCCCTGGACCGCGTAGATCTGGACCAGGATGATGCGCGCCTCCTGGCTCGCCGGCGACTTCTCGAGGACGTTCTCGAGCGTGGACTGGGCGTCCGAAACCCGCTTCGCTCCGAGGTAAGCCTGGCCGAGCTGCATCATGCTCTCCGGCGAGGAATCCTGCGCCGTCACTTCCTCGAGGTACGCGATCGACTTCTCGTAGCTGCGTTGTGCGAGGTGCACGCGGCCGAGCTGGGCCTTGACCTTGATCCCCTGGTCGATCTTGAGGCCCTTTTCGAGAACCTGAATCGCCTCAGCGGGATGGCCCTTGAGATTCAGCTCCTCGGAGATGGCGATGTACTCGTCCACCGCCTTGGCGGTCGAACCTTCCTTGGTGTAGATGTCGGCGAGGCGCGAGCGGGTCTTGAGGTCGGAAGAATCGATCTCGACCATCTTGCGCAGCGTCTCGGCCGCCTCTTTCAGGCGATTGCGCTTGAGCTGGTCCTCGGCGACGATCTGATACTGGCCCTTCGCCTCCATGACGAGGCCCTGCTTGGCGTAGAGGTCGGCGAGTTTGGCGTAGGGCTCGACCACGGACGGGTCGAGCTTGTTGATCTTCTTCCAGATCGCGATGGCCTTGAGATGGAATCCGTCGCGCGCGTAGAACTCGGCGACCTTGGCGTATTCGTCGCCCGCCTCCCGCATCTTCCCGATCTTGGCGAAGAGATCCCCGATCTTGTTGATCGTGTTCCAGTCGCGGGGGTTGTCCTCGAGGAGCTGGCGATACAACGGTATCGCCTGATCGAGCTTCCCCGCCTTCTCAGCCTTCTCGGCTTCCTGGCGGGTCTTTATCGGATTGATCTTGGCCAATGGCGTTTGGGTTCGAGGAGCTCAGGTAGTTCTTGAAGTAATTCCCAGATTATCTACGGAGACGGGTCAAAAGAGCCACCCGGTACGCTCGATAAACGACTTCCGATGGAACGGCGACGGACCCAGACTCCTGAGGGCTTCGAGGTGCTCGGCGCTCCCGTACCCCTTGTTCTCCCTGAGACCAAAGCCCGGACAAACAGCATCCAACTCCTCGATCATACTGTCTCTTAGAACCTTGGCAATGATCGAGGCGGCCGCGATCGACACGGAAAGTGCGTCGCCCTTCACGATCGCTTTCTGGGCGGTGCCCACGAGCGGCTCGTCGATCCCGTCCACGAGAACCAGGCGAGGCGCGACCTTGAGGCCTTTAACCGCGCGACGAATCGCTAGGTGGGTCGCCATCCTGATGTTCAGCCGGTCGATCTCCTCGGCCGTGGCCATGCCGATCGACCAGGCCGCGGCGTGCGCCTTGATGCGCCCTGCGAGTTCGTTCCGCCGCCTCGCGGTGAGCTTCTTCGAGTCGTTGAGCCCGGTCCAGTCGAAACCTTCGCCCAGGATCACGGCGCCGGCGACGACGGGGCCAAAGAGAGCGCCGCGCCCGACTTCATCAGCGCCCGCCACCGGAACCTCGGCACGGGCTTTCGCTTCGCGCTCGAAGTGGTCGTCGCAGATATTCCCCGACGAATTGTCGGAGGCGCCCTCCCCCCCGGATTCCGGGGCGGGTCCTTTGATCTTCTTCCGGCTCAAGCGATGTCCGCCTGAAGCCCGCGGCGGATGCTTAGGAAGCGGCCTCGGTGGTGGTGGCCTTGCCCTTGGCCTTCGCGGGCTTGTCGCGAAGCTCCTTGAGGCGCAGCGCCTTGCCCTTGAGATCGCGAACGAAGTAGAGCTTCGCGCGACGGACGTGGTGGCGCTTCAGCACTTCGATCTTGTCGACCGAGGGAGTGGAGAGCGGGAAGATACGCTCCACACCTTCGCCGAAAGAGATCTTGCGGACGGTGATCGAACGCTTGACTCCTGAACCGCTGACCCCGATGACGAGGCCCTCGAAGATCTGGATGCGCTCGCGCTCCTGATCCTTGTCCTTCTTGGCCTTCGCGGTCTTCGCCTTCTGCTCCTCTTTGAGGATCGACTCGCGCACCTTGACGTGGACGCGCACAGTGGAGCCGGCGCGAAGCTCCGGATGGATCTTCGGGTTGATGTTCTTTTCGATGGTGGCGATGGCGTTCATGGGAGTTCCTATGG
>JANNJB010000105.1:0-2271 GCA_031405615.1 Vicinamibacteria bacterium
GAGTTCATCCAGAAACTCATCGCGAGCGGGATCGTTCCCGTGATCCCGCCTCTCGGCATGGACGGCGATGGTCACAGTTACCGCGTGAACTCCGACTCGGTGGCGCTCGAAGTCGCGAAAGCGCTCGGCGCGGTGAAGCTCGTCTTCGTCACCACCGCCGAGGGGCTGATGGTGAACGGCGCGATCGCGCGCCAGGTCGCGGTGGATGAGCTGGAGAAAGCGATCCAGGACGGGACGGTCGCTCCGGGGCAGGTCTCGAAGGCGCGTCACGCGGTGGCCGCGTGTCAGGCCGGCGTGCCGCGCGTTCACGTGATCAGCGGCCAGGTCGACGAGGGGCTGCTCGCGGAGGTGTTCTCGAACGAAGGCATCGGCACACTGGTCTACGCGAACGACTATCGGCAGATCCGGCGCGCGAAGAAGCGGGATGTGCGAAGCATCCAGCAGCTCATCAAGGCGTCGGTGGAGAGCGAGGAACTGCTTCCGCGCACCCGCGCCGCCATCGAGAAGCAGCTCGACGACTACTACATCTTCGAAGTGGACAAGAACCCGGTCGCCTGCGTCGCACTCCACACCTATCCGGACTCGGGTCAGGGCGAGCTCGCCTGCCTCTGCGTGCGCGCCACCCACGAGAACCAGGGTGTGGGTCGCCGCATGGTCGGCTTCGTCGAAGATCGCGCGCGGGAGATGGGCCTCAAGTCCCTGATGGCGCTCTCGACTCAGGCCTTCAATTTCTTCCAGTCGAAGGGCGGTTTCGTCGAAGGCACGCCCGACGATCTACCCCCCGGCCGCCGCGAGCGCTACGAGCAGAGCAAACGCCGATCGAAGGTTCTGGTGAAGCCCCTCGCCCCGGAATCCGCCGCCCCAAACCTCCGCGCCAGCTGACCAGGCGACGAGAGTCGCCTGGTCATTGCGAGGGCCTCGTCCGTTCGCAGGAGGGCCCGAAGCAATCCTCGGGCCGAAATCGCGGTGGTGAGACCGAGGATCGCTTCGCTCCCCGCCAAAACGCCGGGTCCGCTCGCGAAGACGGTGGTGAGCCACGAAGCAAACCCCGTCTCCTACCAAGCCAATTGGACACCCACGTCATTGCGAGGAGCCATTCCGTTTGGCACCGCGAGCGCGCAGCCTGGCCTTGGGCCACGAAGCAACCCCGTCTTCCCAACTACAAAGCCCCCTAAGGCCGCGGCGGCGCGGCAGGCGCCATCTTGTACTCCCTGGGAGGCTCGACTCCGAGAAGGTGCTTCACGAAGTAATCCCACCGACGCCGCATCACGTACGGGCCGTCGGTCCCGAAGCCATGTCGTTGTGAGGGCAGCAGAAGAAGATCGAAGTCCTTGTTGGCCTTGATGAGCGCCTCCATCACGAGATACGTGTTCTCGGGCGGCACGTTGTCGTCCTGCATGCCGTGCATGAGAAGAAGTTTCCCCTTGAGATTGTTCGCTACCGTCTGGTTCGCCTCCACGTCGTAGCTGTCGGGCCCGCCGTTTTCGCCCTTCACCAGAAGGCCTTGATACCTCTCGCCCCAATCGTCCTCGTAGACGCGCTGATCGTGATTGCCCGATTCCGAGATGCCGACCTTGAAGAAGTCGGGATACCGGAACATGGCGCCCGCGGTGATGAAGCCGCCGCCCGAATGGCCCCACATCGCCGCGCGGTCGATGTCGATCCAGGGATACTTCGCGGCCAGTTCCTTCATGCCCGCGACCTGGTCGGGGAGGGTGTTGTCGCGCCCCATGGCGCCGTAGTACGCGTCGTGGAACGACTTCGAACGCCCCGGCGTCCCCATGCCGTCGATCGACACCACCACGAAGCCGAGTTCGGCGAGCGCCTGCTTGTCGGCCCGCGCGGCTGCGAACGCCCGCGAGCCCACGCTGCCCGACTGCGGCCCCGGATACGCCTGATTGATGATCGGGTACTTCTTCTGTGGATCGAGGTTCGTGGGCCGGAAGAGCTGGCCGTGGATGTCGGTCTTCCCGTCGCGTCCCTTCACGGCGAAAGTCATCGGCGGTTTCCATCCGAAGGCGACGAGCTTGCTGATGTCCGCCTTCTCGAGAGGCATCACGATCTTCCCGGCCGCATCGCGCAGCACAACCGTCGGCTCGCGCTCGGGAGTCGAAGACGTGTCGATCAGGAACCGACCCGAGGTCGAAAGTTGCACACTGTGATGCCCGTCATCTGGCGTCAGGGAGGCGTAGCCCTTCCCGTCGAGGCCGATGCGATAGAAGTGAGAGAAGTAGAGGTCCTGCCCCGCCTCGCGGCCATTCGCCATGAAAT
>JANNJB010000106.1:0-3958 GCA_031405615.1 Vicinamibacteria bacterium
AGGCCAGTCGTTGAGGCGCGCCCTGCAGGTGAACCCGGGTGTTCGAAGGGCTACGTCAGCAAAGCCCACGCTCGGGGGATCTGATGGCCAAGCTGATAGAACACCGTGGTGTTCGGGTGACGCCAGACTGGCCTGCAAAGATCTCGGCAGCCCAGGTCCTCACCCACTACACGCGCGCCGGGGTTCGATACCCTCGGATCCCATTCGGAGCCGATAACCCAGCATGGGGCGAAAGGCCGTGTCGCGATTGCGGCGTCCTCAAGGGGGAGTTCCACGTCCCGGACTGCGAGTACGAGCATTGTCCCTGTTGTGGTCAGGGCCCGATGCAGACCTGCGAGTGCCGGCCCGAGGAGCTGGCCGACGACGAAACAGAACATCCCATGTCTCGGGCGCAAGTGGCGTTCTGGATGTTCCTCGCAGCTGCGGGCATCGCATTCGCCATTTTTCTCGTGTGGGCAGTATGAAGCTGCCCCAAGCCCAAGGCGCGCCGTCGAACAATGCGTTGCACCAGACAGGGCGCGGAGGTGTGGCCTTCTCTTCTCGTCGGAGGCCGGTCGTTGAGGCGCGCCCTGCAGGTGATCCGCGGTGTTCGACGGGCAGTAGTGAAGCGAGAGAGAGATGAGCCTGCACGGTCGGAAGTCGGCCCTGCGCAAGAAGGCGAACCGCGGCTTTCGTGGATACCCAGTCGCCACCATGGCTTTCTACGGACCCGATGACGAGGTCGCCAGCAAAGTGGCAGTCGGGATTCTGCCGAGTGAGCACGCGGGCGTCTCAGAACTTGAACGGTGGTTCTCGGATGCAGGCGATGTCCGTGTCGATCCGAGGGTAGAGACTGCGGTTATCGACTTCATCAAAGGGCAAGGCGTGAAGACCGTCGTCATCGCAGACGCGATAATGGGGTGCCCGCACGAGGAAGGGATCGACTACCCGGACGGGGCTTCGTGCCCCAAGTGTCCCTACTGGGCCGGGCGCGACAGGTTCACAAAAGTGAGAATTCAGTAGACGCCGCACGCGACAGAAGGCAAGGGATGCACCACTCCAAGCGAGAGGCCGGGCCAAATCAGCAGCCGTCGAACAACGGCTTGCACCAGACAAGGCGGGAAGGTGTGCCCGCTTCGCGGGCAGTCGTTGAGGCGCGCCTTGCAGGTGATTGCGGGTGTTCGACAGAGCTTTGGTGGTGGGGGCATAATGGCGCCGAGGAAATCTGAAATGCGAAATGAGTTCACCGCCATTGTGGAGCGCGACGGCAAGTGGTTTGTCGCGTATAGCCCGGAGGTTCCCGGGGCAAATGGACAGGGCATGACGAAGCCTGCAGCGATCAAGAGCTTGTCGGCTGCAATCGCCCTCATCCTCGAGGATCGTCGCGAAGATGCGCTTCGTGGTTTGCCCAAAGGGGCCGTGCAGGAGATGGTCACCGTCGGGTGAAGCGCGGTGATCTGCTTCGTCACCTTAGGCGTCATGGCTGCTTTCTGAAACGCGAAGGCGCTGCCCACTCCCTATGGGCCAGTCCGACGAACGGCAAGGGCGAGGCGATTCCACGGCACACAGAGGTCCCAAACAATCTGGCCCAGAAGATTTGCAGAAGTCTCGGTGTTCCAGAGATTGGGAAATAGGGCTCCGATGGGGGGCAGTCGTTGAGGGCGGCCCTTGCAGCTGAAGCCGGGTGTTGCGCAGGCCATCGGGCTGAGGCCGGATACGGCGACCGCGTCGTGGTCGCCTTGAACTGACAGAGGGACGAAGGACCTGGATGCACTCGCCTCCGCGAGGACCGCTCTACAATTCGGCATGCTTTCCCTGTTCGCAGCCGCCACCCTGACGCTCGCCAGTGCCGATGGTCCTGCGGTATTCGATGCCCCCGCGGCCCAGCGTTTCGCCGACCTTGCCCTGGCCTGCGTACACAAGGAATACCCGGGCAAGATCGCCCACGTCCTCAACAGTGACGAAGATGTGCAGCCGCCACGCAAGCTCACCCCTGCGTT
This sequence comes from Vicinamibacteria bacterium, assembly GCA_031405615.1. Lineage (GTDB taxonomy): Bacteria > Acidobacteriota > Vicinamibacteria > Fen-336 > JAGNNV01 > JAGNNV01. The sequence continues at coordinate 1,980 of JANNJB010000106.1, forward strand.
CTACGGGTGCTACGACTGGCACTCGGCGGTTCACGGCCATTGGCTCCTCGCGCGCCTTGTGCGTACCTTTCCTCAAGCACCCTTCGCAACGCCGGCTCGCGCGGCCCTCGCGCGAAGCTTGACCCCCGAGAACGTCGCCGCCGAGGTGCGCTATCTGCAGGGGCCGGGGCGCACTTCGTTCGAGCGCCCGTACGGCCTTGCCTGGCTGCTCCAGCTTTCCGCCGAACTTCGAGGATGGGACGACGATCAGGCTCGATCCTGGTCGGCGGCGCTGAAACCGCTCGAAGGGGAAGCCGCCACTCGCCTGAAGATCTGGCTCCCCAAGCTCACGAATCCGATCCGGATCGGCGAGCACGACCAGACCGCGTTCGCCTTCGGACTGGCGCTCGATTGGGCGCGGGTCGCGGGCGATCAGGGGATGATCGAGTTGCTCAAGGCGCGCATCGATGCCTTCTATCTGAAGGACAAGGCCTGCCCGTTGAACTACGAACCTTCCGGACAGGACTTCGTTTCACCGTGCCTTGGCGAGGCCGATCTGATGCGCCGCGTCCTTACGCCTGGCCGCTACGCCGCCTGGCTCAGCGCTTTCCTTCCTCAGGTTCCACGAGACGGATCGGTTGGCTGGCTCGAGCCTGCGGTCGTCACCGATCCCACCGACCCCAAACTCGGCCACCTGGACGGCCTCAACTTGAGCCGCGCCTGGATGCTGCTGGGAATGGCCCGCGGGTTGCCCGCTTCGGACCCGCGGATCACCGCCCTTCGGAAAACGGCGACGGCTCATCGCGAGGCCGGACTGCGCGCGGTCACCGGCGCGCACTACGAGGGCGGACATTGGCTCGGGACCTTCGCGGTGTACCTCGTGACTGCAGAGCGACAGTCTCTTACCGAGCGCGACGTTCCGCGAACTCCGGGATCGTGAACGTAGGCCCCTCAAAACGGCCGTGCCGCCGAGGAAAGGGGTTCAGGGCTTCGGGCGCGGGACTTGCGTGCGGAGGCCAAGGCACCGTTCCCTGAGCGCAGTGGACCGCGAGGCTCCTCTAAAGGCCTGGCGAGGCGGCAGCCTCGCTCCATCGCATTAGTAAACGCCATGCGGTTCACGGAGACGAAGGGAACGCCAGGGTGCCTTGGACGCAGCTACACCACGACGCGCGGCCACGGGCGATCTCGCCGAGCCACTCTCGCGGACGCCCCCCCCGACCACCAAGCGTGCCGAGGATCGCTTCGCTCCACGCAAACCGTCGGGTCGCTCGCGATGACGATCTGGGGTTTCTCTCCCCAGTCACGGACCTTGGTCCGTGGACCGACTCGCGATGACGATCTGGGGTTTCTCTCAAACGTCACGGGCGAAGTCCGTGGACCGACTCGCGATGACGTTGTGGGGTTTCTCTCAAAAGTCACGGGCGCAGTTCGTGAATCGACTCGCAATGACGGATCGGGGATTCTGCTGAACACCCAGTCCGCGAGTCTCCTGGCAACGACGGCGGGTTCGTTCGGTCATCCGCCGTCGGCGGGGGTGTTTCGTTGGTCCAGGGTGGGGCGCCACCCCTGCTCGCCACCCGGGTGGGGGGTGCTTTCCACCCATCCGTGCTTCGAACATCTCCTTCGCCACAATCTGGTGGCTTCTCAAAGGAGATTCTCATGACCCACCGACCCGTTCTCTTCATCCTTGGCGCGACCTTCCTCTTTTCCGCGTGCTCGAACCGACCCAACGACACCGGCCCCGTCACCATTTCGATTCAGCAGTCCCTGACCGGCCAGGCGAGCGCCGCCGGATCGTTCCAGATGACCGGGAGCGTGTCCGACACCGGCCAGACTACAGAGGAACTCACTTTCCTTGGTCCGCTCGACAAGTCTCCCGTGCCGGTCCCCTTGAGGGCCGCGTAGGCCGCGGAACCGCCCTCCACCTCCCAGTCGCCGGCCACCGTCGCCGCGGTGGGGCTCGTGAAGGTGAGGGTCGCGCTGCCCTTGATGCTGAGAGC
>JANNJB010000107.1:0-1949 GCA_031405615.1 Vicinamibacteria bacterium
CCCCCCTGGAGCCGATCACGCGTCCGAAGGGCCGCATACTCCAGAAGAAGATCCCTCGCTGGGCGCTCCCCCTCCTGGAGCCGCATCGATACAAGGGCATATACTCTGGCCGCGGACTGGGCAAGAGCCTTATCGACTTCGGTTCGCAGAGCGAGTGGCCGGAGCAGCCGGAGTTGCTCGATTGGTTGGCGATCGAGCTCATCGAAAGCGGTTGGGACGTGAAGCACATGGTGCGGTTGATGGTCACGTCGAGCGCGTACCGCCAGTCGTCGTCGCCGCGGGCGGAGGTCGAGGCGATCGACCCCGAAAACGCGTTGTTCGCCCGGCAGACGTCGCGGCGGCTCGACGCCGAGCAGATTCGCGACGTGACCCTCGCGGTGAGCGGCCTGCTGGTTGATAAAGTTGGCGGCGTCGTGGCTCCCGACTCGGATAGTCGACCCGGATCGAGAGGTGATAGCTGCTGTTTGGATTGAAGCCGGTCAGCCGATACTCACCCTCCGGGACCTGGAGATCGCCCTCGCGCAGCTTCGGGCCGGCCTGGCCGCTCGCCGCGAGGACCGCGTAGTCGCGCACGCGAAACCAGCCGCGCGCGCCCTCGGCCCACACTTCGAGCCGCCTCTCTTCCTTGAGGCCCACGAGGGTGAGCCGTCGCGGGGGGTAGGGAAGTCCCGCCGCGGAGAATGCGGACTTGAGGGCCTCGCGTCGTTTCGGGCCAAGCCAGCGGCGCACATCGTCGTGGGTGCGCGGGCCGGTGGCGGCGGCGAGCGTGGGATACCAGAAACGCCGGCCGGCGCCGTCGTCATTGGACAGGAAGATCGCAACGATCCCAAGGAACCCAAGAACCGCGGCCGCGAATCGTCTCACGCGCGAATCCTAACGTCGCGGGTGAGAACGGACCGCCGCGCTAGGCCCCCGCTTTGCCCTCAACCGGAGTTGGCACTCCCCCCTCGAAACGAATGGGGTCGCGCGGGGGTGACGTGAGTACCTTCGAGCTGGGTAGGGCCTACGGCCTCGAACTTCGGGTGCGCCTCGGGTAACGTGCGCCAATTCCAGTTGCGAAACTCTGAAGGATAAAAGCCACATGAAACGCAGACTGCTGCTGACCGGGATAATTGTGTTCGTCATTTCGACGGTCTGGCAGACGAGCCTGTGGGCCGAGGACTGGCGGGGTTTTCGGGGAGCGAACGGCGACTCCACCAGCGACGGACGCGGGATCTTCGCGAAGGGGGGAGCGGTCTCCCTGGCCGTGGCGTGGAAGCACAAGATCGGCTCGGGCTACTCCAGCGTGTCCGTGGCGGATGGAGTGGCGATCAATCTCTTCTCGGATCCAGGCTCGGATTTCGCCGGCGCCTTTGACGCGAATACCGGAAGGGAGCTGTGGCGTTTTCGACTGGGAGATCGTTATCCCGGGCGCTATGGATCGAAGGATGGACCGATCTCGACGCCCTTGATCGATCGCGGCCGGGTCTTCGTGCTGGACCCCGCAGGCCACTTCTACTGTCTCGACTTCAAGACCGGCAAAAAGATATGGGATGCAAACTTGAAGAAGGCGCACGGAGCCACGGAGCCGTTTTACGGTTTCGCCAGCTCTCCACTGCTCGTCGGGGATACGGTCGTTCTTCAGATCGGCGGCCCGAAGGGCTCCACGGTGGCTGCTTTCGACGTCACCAGCGGGAAGGTGTTGTGGAAGTCCGGGCCGGAGGATGTGGTGAACTATCAGTCGGCGTCGGTCATGGATGTCGCGGGCAAACCGGTGCTCATCGCTCTGGGCGACAAGATCATGTCGGGGCACGACCCCAGGACCGGCCAGACCTACTGGACCCTCGAGTACGGCGATGGGTCGGATATCGGAAGCAAGACGGCCCAGGTCGTCAAGACCTCCGGAAACCGCTTCTTCGTCAAGGGAAGGATCTCGGATTCAACGCTCTTCGAACTGTCGCCGACCGATC
>JANNJB010000108.1:0-7729 GCA_031405615.1 Vicinamibacteria bacterium
GGGGTTTCAAGCAATGCTCACCATCCTCCATCTCAAGTTTTAAGGCAATGTAAGACCCTCAGCGACCCGGCAGAGGCGGCAGCTCAGTCTGAGGTGCCCCGCGGGGTTCCGCGGAGCACCTCGTGAAAGCCGCCGTTGTCACCCGTTACGGACCGCCCGAGGTCGTCGAGCTGCGCGATCTCCCCGACCCCCGGCCGCGCGCGGGCGAGGTCATGATCCGTGTTCATTCCAGCACCGTGACCGCCGCCGACTGGCGCATGCGAAGCGGCACAGTGCCAGGGGGCTTCGGCCCGCTCATGCGCCTGGCGCTCGGCTTTTGGGGGCCGCGCCAGGCCGTTCTCGGAATCGAGATGGCGGGCGAGGTCCTCGCCATGGGCGAGGGCGTGACGCGTTTCGCCCTGGGCGACCGGGTGTTCGCCATGACGAGCGCGCGGATGGGCGGGCACGCCGAACTCGCGGTGTTGAAGGCGTCGGGCGCCATCGCCATGATCGCGCCCGGCATCAGCTTTGAGACCGCCGCGTCGTTGCCCTTTGGCGGCACCACCGCGTTTCATTTCCTGAAGGACAGGGGCGGGATCAAGCCCGGCGATCGCGTGCTGATCAACGGCGCCTCGGGCGGCGTCGGCACTGCCGCGATCCAGCTGGCGCGCCATTTCGGCGCCGAGGTCACCGCCGTGACCAGCGCCGCCAATGCGCAACTGGTGAATCGCCTCGGCGCCAGCCGGGTGATCCGACTACCAGACGGTGGACTTCGCCGCCGAAGGTCACCGCTACGACCTCATCCTCGATACGGTCGGCAACTGTCCCTATGCCCGAGCCCGCCCCGCCCTGGCCGATGGCGGCCGCCTGCTGCTTGTGGCCGCCGATCTCATGAGCACGCTCGCTGCGGTCATCCGGCCTCGGCGCGCGCCCGGTCACCGCATCGTGGCCGGCGTCGCGGCCGAAAAACGCGAGGTGCTTGAGCTGCTGATGGATCTCGCCGTCAAGGGCATCCTCACCCCTCCTATCGACCGCCGCTTCCAGCTGGACGAGATCCGCGCCGCGCACGCGTATGTCGAGACTCGGCGCAAGCGCGGTTCGGTCATCGTCTCACCCCTATCTGGCGATCCGCTGCATTGAGCGGAATCGCGCCACCATCCGAACGCGTCAGCTCGTCCTCTAACTGAACCGTCAAAGGCCTCGGGGCGCGAGGCCCTGAACAAGACACGCTGTACTCTGGAGAACCCTCAACATGACAATTCCCTACTTCCTCCGCTCGCCACTCGATCCCGCGGGACCACGTTTTGGCGCGTCAATTCGCCGTGTCCTAAAGTCCTGCGCGATGATCGAAACGAATCTATGGAGGGCCGCAGCACTTGTGGCCCTGGGCATGAATATGGCGGGCTGCGGGGATGGCCTCGGCACCTCGCCGTCTCCGGTGATCGCGGGACCGTGGAAGCTCAACGCAATCCACATCCCGGCCACCAACACGACGACTATCATCACTCGGCCCGAGAATTACACCGTGACCTTCGACAAGGGATCGAGGCTCGGCATCAAGGCTGACTGCAACGTGTGTGGCGGGAGCTACTCGTTGTCGGGCGGCGCCATCTCGATCCGCGAGACGTTCTGCACGCTCGCCTATTGCGGCGACACCTCGAACGATCGCGCCTTTCTCGACGTCCTCAACAACGCGACGAACGCAGGTGTGAGCGGAGACATCCTCACGATCCGGTCGCCGAAGGGCGAGGCCCGTTTCACGCGTTAGCGCACTGGTCGGTGAGGCGCGCCTTCGCAAGCTAGGGGGGGCGAAAGCGGCAGAACGCGCTCGATCAGATTTGCGGCCGTCGCCGCCATCCGCGAAGAGAGGAGTCACAGGACTGTACACAGTCTCGTATACAATCGTCAGGCTCGCGACCGCACCGCGAACGAGACGCTAGTGAACGGAGGAGTTCAAATGCTCAGGGTCGTTCTGGCCGGTCTTACGCTGATGATGGCCGTCGCCGCAGTCGCGAGCGGCGCAGGTGGGGCCGCGGCGCAGGATCGACCCTCGCTCGTTCAAGGTCCGATCGCCTGGTGGCCGCTCGACACCGCCGCCGAGGGAACAAGCCCCGACAAGGCCGGCGGTCATCGTGACCGCATCGAGGGACTGCACCGCGTCGCCGCGGGGGTCGTGGGTCAGGCGATCGTTTTCGACGGCTACACCACGGTCCTCAGACGAGCAGCGGCGGCGGCGCCGGTCGTGTCGAGCGCCTTCACGGTGGAGGCCTGGCTCGCGCTCGGCGCCTACCCGTGGAACGTCGTGCCGGTCGTGGATCACGGCGACGAGCAGATGCGCGGCTACATTTTCGGCCTCGGCCCGCGCGGCGAGCTCTCGTTGAGGGTCGCGGTCGACGGACGTTGGCTCGAGACCCGGTCGCCCGATGGAGCTGTCCCCTTGCGCCGCTGGGCTCACGTGGCCGCGCGCTACGACGTCGCGTCGGGTCTCTCCGTCTTCGTGAATGGAGCGGCGGTGGCAAGGCTCGCGCCTCCAGACCCTGCGCCCGGCGGCCGCAGCGGCGCGCAGCGCGGTCAGATCACGTCGGCCCGAGGCCTCGATCTGCTCGTGGGCGCGGTTCGCGCGCCACTCCGCCCGACGCCGTGGCATCGCTTCGAGGGAACGCGTCCGAGCTGGTACTCGATCGATGGCGCCTTGGACGAAGTGAGGATCCACGCCACCGCACTCCCAGACGCCGAGATCCTGGCGTCCGCCGTCGCCGCGCAACCTGGCCCTCCTCCGCTTCCGCCGCGCGTGCTGCCGTCTGGTCCATCCGGCCCCGGCCGCTTCGGTGCTTACCTCACGAAACTCGAATATCACCCCGAGTGGGACGCTCTGTGGCGCGTCGATGCGCACCCTGACGTTCTGGTTCGCTTCGACAGCTCGCCCGTGCGGCTCGTGTTCTGGCGGGGCACACAGTACTCGCCCGCGTGGGTCAGCGAGAACGGTTTGTGGATGGCCGACCAGAGCGTCGAAGGCTACGACGAGGATTTCACGTACGAGCACATGAACGACAAGCAGAATCGCTACTCGCACGTCCGGGTCATCGAGCAGACCGACGCGCGCGCGGTGGTGCACTGGCGCTACGCGCTCGTGAACGTGAAGAACGAACTGTGGAACACCGAGGAGCGGCTCGGCAACGGCGCGTGGGTGGATGAGTACTACTACGTGTACCCGGATGCCGCGGCCGTCCGCAAGGTGAGCTGGAATCGGAACACGCTGGGAAACCCCGTGCAGTTCCAGGAGTCGATCCCTCTGACCCAAGCCGGCCAGGTGCAAGGGGACGTGATCCACCCCGACTACGTCACGGTGGGGAACCTTGCCGGCGAAACGCAGGTCTTCTCTTACGTCGCGGACCCGAAGCCCGATTCGAAGAAAGTCCCGGCGGACCTCGTGATCCAGCGCCATAACCTGAAGTCGCGCCACAAGCCCTTCATCGTCTTCGAGCCCGGGAACAAGATGTCCTACCTCCGTGACATGAACCTTCTCAATCTCTCGCGTCCCGGTTCTGGAAACCACTGGCCGGTCGGCCAGACGCTGTCGGACGGTCGCACGAGCCTTGCCACCGACCGAGCCGCCCACTTTCTGGGCTTCCCGATCTCCACTCCGCCGCTCAATCAGGGTCCGGACGGACGCGACTTCCGCGCCTCGCTCTACGGAATGAACGATGGTCCCTGGAGCGATCTCCTGGAACTCGCGCGTTCGTGGTCGCAAGCGCCCGAACTGCGGGTCGCCGCGGGTGGCGTCCGTTCCCTTGGATACGATCGCTCGGAGCGGGCCTATCGCCTGAAAGCGGAGGCCAACGTGGAACGGCCTTTCGACCTCGTGGTCGCAGCCTCGCCCGCATCGCCGGTCCGGAACATGGCGCTCGTGGTCGAAGGCTGGGGTGAAGCCTCTGCCCGTCTTACCCTGGACGGCCGTGCGATCCCGCGCGGCCCCCGGTTCCGTTACGGCCACCGACACACTCTCGCGGGGACCGACCTCGTGGTGTGGATCGAGACCCGCAACGACACCTCGCTTCGCATCCGTCTCAATCCCCAGCCGTAACATCTCTACCAACCAGGAGAGTCAGCATGCAGTTTCTGAACAGACCGGTGCGCGCGAGCGCCATGACGTTAGCCCTCGCGGTCTCAACACTCTCACCTGGCGTGGCAATGGCCCAGGAGCCAGGCAGCATCCCGCCCGCGCCCCCACGTGCCGAAGGCGAGGGCCCCTGGAAGCGGCTCATCCTGCGCGGAGCGACTTTGATCGACGGAACCGGGGCGCCTCCGGTCGGACCTGTGGACATCGTGGTCGAAGGAAACCGCATCCGTGAGATCAAGAGTGTCGGCAATCCGGGCGCTCCGATCGATCCTGCGAATCGACCCACAGCCGGGCCCGCGGACCATGTGATCGACCTCGCCGGCCACTACGTGCTGCCGGGTTTCGTGGATCTCCACGGCCACCTGGGCGGCCGCGAGCAGGGCGTGCCGGCCGAGTACGTGCTGAAGCTCTGGATGGCGCACGGAATCACCACCAGTTCCGATCCCGGCAGCGGCAACGGGCTCGAGTACATGGTCGAGCACAAGAAGAAAAGCGAAGCGAACCTGATCACAGCGCCACGTTTACTGCCCTACATCTTCTACGGCCAGGGCGTGAAGGACCCGATCACCACTACCGCGGGCGTTCGAGCCTTCGTTCAGGATGTCGCGCGCCGGGGCGCCGACGGGATCAAGTTCTTCGGCCTGCGACCCGACCTGATGGCCGCCGCCATCGACGAATCGAAGAAGCTCGGTCTGCGCACCACCTGCCACCATGCCCAGCTGGCCGTGGCCCGGCTCAACGTCCTCGACACCGCACGCATGGGCCTCACCTCGATGCAGCACTGGTACGGTCTGCCGGAGGCGCTTTTCACTGACCGCACCATTCAGGACTATCCGCGCGACTACAACTACAACGACGAGCAGGACCGCTTTTCCGAGGCCGGCCGGCTCTGGCGGCAGGCTGCTCCGCCGTTCAGCCCGCGCTGGAACGAGGTGATGGACGAGCTTTTGAAACTCGACTTCACTCTCTCGCCCACCTTTCACGCCTACGAAACCACCCGGGACTTCATGCGCATGAGCCGCGCGGAATGGCACGACGAGTACACCCTGCCCTCGCTGTGGCGCTTCTATCTCCCGAGCCGCATCAACCACGGGTCGTACTTCCACTACTGGACGACCGAAGAAGAGGTGGACTGGCGCAACAACTACCGCCTCTGGATGGCCTTCGTGAACGAATACAAGAACCGCGGCGGGCGGGTGGGCATCGGCACCGACTCGGGTTACACCTTCAACCTCTACGGCTTCTCATTCGTTCGGGAGATGGAATTGCTCCGCGAAGCTGGATTTCATCCCCTCGAAGTGATTCGTTCCGCGACCCTCGCGGGAGCCGAGGCGCTGGGCGTCGCGGACCGCGTGGGGAGCCTCGAGCCCGGCAAACTGGCCGATATGGTGGTGGTCAAAGAAAACCCGGTCGCGAATCTGAAAGTGCTCTACGGGACGGGCGCGGTGAAGCTCGATGCCGACAACCGGCTCCTCCGCGTGGGCGGCGTGCGCTACACGATCAAGGACGGCATCGTCTACGACGCGCCGAAACTGCTCGCCGACGTGCGCCGCATGGTTCGCGAAGCCAAGGACAAGGAGGGTTTCGAAATCCGCCCGGTCGGCCGCTGAACCGGCCTAGACGATCGCGCTTAAAACCTCGCTTGACATCAAAACACCGCGGCGCGTGAGGCGGACGGTCTCGTCATTGACGTCGAGCAGGCCCGCGACAATGCTGGGGCGGAAGGCATCGCCAAACTGATCCATGACGTCGATGTCATGTCTGGCACGAAACGCCGCGCGATCGATCCCGCGGCGGACCCGCAGTCCGGTCATCACCGCTTCTTCAAGACGCTCCGTGCGAGACAGCGCGCGCTCCCCCGCCCGCGCCGATCCCGCGGCCTCCATGGCCGCGCAGTAGCTGCCGAACGTCGCCTCGTTCCAGTAGCGAACACCATCCACAAAGCCGTGAGCGGCCATACCGAAGGCGTGGAAAGGGCCGTCGTCCCAGTACTTGAGGTTGTGGCGCGACTCGAAACCCGCCTTGGCGAAGTTCGAGATCTCGTACGCGTGAAAGCCGTCCGCGAACATCGCGTCCTCGGCTTCGTTGAAGAGATCGGCGATGAGATCGTCATCGGGCAGGTTCAACGTGCCTTCGCTCGCTCGATGCGCCACCACCGTCTTGCCGTCGGTTTCGAGGACGTACAGGCTGACGTGGTCGGGGCCGAGGTCGAGGAGTCTTCGCAGGCTCGCAAGGAAGCGCTCCCGCGTTTCACCGGGCCAGCCGAGAATGAGGTCCATCGAGATGTTGGTGAAGCCGGCGGCGCGGGCGGCGCGAAGTGCCTCGGTCGAATCGTCGCCGGTGTGGTCGCGGAACATCTCGCGCAGGACGGCGTCGTCGAACGACTGAACACCGAGACTCAGGCGAGTGACGCCGGCGGCGCGCAGGTCGGAATAGCCGCGCTGGTCCAGGTCGCGCGGGTTCGCTTCGAGCGTGACCTCGGCGTCCGCGGCCAGCATGTACCGGCCCTCGAGCGTCGTGATCAGTTCGCCGATCTGCGCGGGTGGAACGAGGGAGGGCGTGCCGCCGCCGAAGTAGAGAGTGTCCGCGACACCGCCTGCCGACGCGCGGATCTCAGTATTGAGTGCGGTCAGGTATCGGCCGCGGCGCGAATCGGCGGGTCGCCCGGGGTCGATGGCGAAGTGGCAGTACGCGCACTTCTGCACGCAGAAGGGAATGTGGAGGTAGACGCCGAGAGGGCGCTCGCTCGGGGATTGCTTCGTCACTTTCGGACGGATCTCGGGGCACGCGCAGCGTGCCCCTACGGGCGGTCCAACGCTCCGCTCTGGTTGTAGTGCTGGCGGTGCACGCGATGATCCGTGCCCTTCATGCGCACGAGCACGCACATCTCCATCAGGCGCGACCGGAGCCGGTTGCCGATGCGCTCGACCAGGTACTCGCGATCGGTCGCGTCGCCGCCCACCTGATCGAGACGGCGGATCTCGGACGCATCCTTGTCGTCGAAGTTCGTGGTGATGATCGACGGCCGCTGGTGAACGTAGCGCTGATTGAGGATGTAGAAGAGGGTGTCGTTCATCCAGTCCGTCATCTTCCAGGCGCCGAGGTCGTCGAGCACGAGGATGTCCGTGTTGATGATCGGGTCGAGCACCTCGGTTTCGGTCATCCGGACGTCGGGGTTGTAAGAGGAGCGGATCTCGCGCATCAGCTCGTGGAAGTCCCAGAACTGACCGCGTACCTTCTTCGCCTCCGCCAGCTCGCGCAGGACGGCCACCGCAAGGTGCGTCTTGCCGATTCCATTCGACCCGGTGAAGAGAAGGCCGAGACCCGCAGAGACACCGGTGTGCGGGTACCCCGCGGCGAAGCTCGCCGCCTTCTCCCAGGCCGCGCGCATCTGGGGCGACGAGGCGCTCTCGAAGTTCGCGAGAGTGCAGGTTCGGTAACGCGCGGGGACTCTGAGGCGCTCGAAGATGTCGGGGCCTTTGGAGCCAAGAGCGCGGCAGGCGCAGGTCTTCGCGAAGTCGTGGTCGTCCCGGACCACGATCTCGAAACCACTTCCGCCGCAGATGGCGCAATCGGACATGGGGGCGAGGTTATCAATCCCGGGCGGTCGATGCGGGTGAGCGGAGGCGG
>JANNJB010000109.1:0-9898 GCA_031405615.1 Vicinamibacteria bacterium
TCCTTCGCGAGCTCCGCCTTTCGGACCCGGTACAAAACGTCTTCGATCAGTTTGCGGTTGCTCGCGATCAGGTCGGCCATGAGGCCCCACTGCAGGGTCTGGAAACCGAGGATCAGAAGCAGCACCGAGAGCATGGCCGACTGGAAGTGGCCGGTGTTGGCACCCTGCCACCAGAAATACGCGTACCGCAGCCCCAATGCGGCACCCGCGGAGAAGAGAACGCCGCCCAGGATCATGAAGACCTTGAAAGGCTCGTACATGGCGTAGATGCGCAGGATGGTGGCCACCGAGCGCTTGACGTACTCGCCGGTGGAACCGAAAAGCCGGGACGGCCGGGTCTGCTTCGCCTCGATCGGCATGTGGGCGATGGCGAGCCGCTTCTTCCCGGCCTGGATGATCGATTCGAGGGTGTACGTGAATTCGCTGATGATGTTGATACGCAGGGCGGCTTCGCGAGAGAAGGCCCGGAAACCGCTGGTGGTGTCGGGCACGTCCGTTCCGGAGACCTTCCGCACGACCCAGCTTCCGAGCATCTGGAGCCTCTGCTTCATCCACGAGAAATGGGCGACCTCGGAGACCTGTCGGTCGCCGATGGTCATATCGGCCTCGCCTCTCAGGATCGGGCCGATGAGGCGGGGTATGTCGGCCGCGGGGTACTGGTTGTCGGCGTCGGTGTTGACGATGATGTCGGCGCCCAGCTTCAGGCTGGCATCGAGACCGGCCATGAATCCGCTGGCAAGACCCTTGTGGCGTGTAAACCGCAGTACGTGGTCGGCGCCGTTTGCCAGCGCCACCTCACGGGTCCGGTCTTTGGACCCGTCATCTATCACCAGAACAACGACTTCGTCGATGCCCTCGATCTGTCTGGGGATGACCCTCAAGGCGGCGGGGAGGCTTTCCTCCTCGTTGAGGCATGGAATCTGGACCACAAGCTTCATGCGAGGTGAAGAAGGTAGCACAAGGCGCGCCAAACCCCGCCTCTTCAGGGGCCGGCGATGGATCTTGCCGATACCATCCGTTCGAGCGCGCCCCGCCAGGCGGAATATTCGCGAAACTGGGTGACGTTGTCGAGGACGACGGTCTTTTGCTCCTTGTCCCGCGGCTTGGCCCGGCTGCTCTGGAATCCGGCGAGTTCATTCGACGGATCGGCGCCGGGTGAAAGGGCAGGCACGATGTTCTTGAAAGCCTCGTCGAGGGGAGCCACGGTGGCGAGGCGGCGGACGAGTTCCAGCGTGCGCATATGCGCGGAAGCGAGCCCCGGCCCCCCGTAGGCGGTCCGGCGTGGATCGATTTCCCACGGCCGGGTTTCGTGTCGAAGGTGGACGTGGACCAGCCAGGCCTCTTCGAGACGCGTGTCCTGCCTCAGCCGCGACCGTTGTTCCTTCTGACGCTCCCGTTTGATCGGCGCGGAGATGATCAGGGCGATCTCGGGTTCGCTCAGCTCCTTCCTCGAAACCGCCCCTTCGGGCTCCTCACGGAGCGTGCACTGGAGCGGGAGAGCGGAGATATCGATCGACTCCACCGGGATAGGGCTTCGAGCCTGGGCCACCACGTCGCCGTAAACCACAAGCGGCTGGAGGCCCTTCGCGCGAAGTGCTGCGAGCGGTTCGCCAACTTGTGGCTCCTGCATCACTCTCAAGAGCCGATACCGCGAGGTCGCCTGCCACTGCCTCGCGTCCCAGACGGACATCCCGCAGGCCTCAGCCAGGACTTCCGCGGGCTGGGCGGTCGTCTCGATGACGAGGTACCGCTTCTGCCGCTCGTGATCGTGACCCATGGCCGCGGATTCGAGGCCGGCCAGGGTCGCCGACTGAAGGACCCGCTGAGCGGCGCTCGCCGCGGCCTCGCGAACATCCTCGGGCAGGGGGGCGCCGCAATAAACGCACGTCCCGCGCGCCAGGGCGACCGGTCGGGAGCATGATGGACAGTTCATGAGCGTTTTGCGGGCGGAAGTGGCATGCAAGTGTATAGGTCCGGAACGCTACACTTCATGTCAGCGCTTTGAGGGAATCCTGCTTCGTGACGCGGCATATCAACCGGCTACTTGCGGGAATCCTGAGCGTGGCGCACGTGTCGTGCGCCACCGGAGGGCTCCGCGCGGATGCCGGCAGGCCGGATCCTCTGTCGAGGATCGAGGTGCTCGCGCGCATCGTCGTGCTCGAGGATTCGAGGTCCCTCGGTTCCGGGGCGTTGCTTTCCTTCCTTCGCCACGAAGACCCTTCGGTGCGGCGGCGCGCCGCTCTCGCCGCCGGTCGGATCGGGGACAGGCTCGCGACGACCGCATTGATCGAGGGCCTCAAGGACAAGGAGGTCGAGGTCCGGCGGACTGCGGCCCTGGCTCTTGGATGGATCGGCCCCGAGGAAGCGGTGGAACCGCTTCGGGTGGCCCTCGCAGATCAAGATCCCGCGATGCGCGGGCGGGCCGCCGAAGCGATCGGGCGAATCGGACCAAAGTCGCTGGGGCCGGCGATCGCCGAGGCCTTTCGCCGCGCTCTTCCGAAAACCCCGGGCGGCGTGTTGCGGATTCGGGGAGACGACCCGGGGCGAGCGGACGATCCGTGGATCGAACTTCGACTTCAACTGATAGCCCTCGCCCGCCTGAAAGACGCGGATTCGCTCGCGAGCGCCGTCATCGGCTCGGAAAGCCATCCGTTTGTGGACTGGTGGGTTTGTGTGTGGGCCGCGTCTCGAGTGAGCGACCCGAAGCTGACCCCCATTCTCCTCGCGGGCGCCGCCGCCGAGGACCCTTACATCCGTGCCCTCGCCGCGCGTGGCCTCGGAGCGCTCAAGGACACTTCTCATCTGGGTGTGGTCCGACGACTCGCCGAAGATCGTGAAGCCGCGGTGGTTCGAGAAGCTCTCCGCGCGGCGGCCCTGATTGGCGGGTTGGAGGCGGATGCCATCGCGAGCTTGCACCTCGACGCGCCGAACCTCGGCCTGAGGCGCGAGGCGCTTCTCGCGGTGGCGGCATTACCGCCTGCCTCGGCCCTGCGGTCACGGGTGATCGAAAACGCGGGCCACTCCGACCCATGGGTCCGATCCGCGGCCTGGCCGGCCCTCATCCGGATCGACGCGGAGGATGTGGGGCTCGTGCTTTCCACCATCGGTCCCGACAACGACTGGCGTGTCCGACAGTCCGTGGCCGCGGCCCTCGCCGACGTTCTCGGCGAACGCGCGGCGCCGCTGCTCCTCGCGATGCTCGCCGATGACGACACCCGGGTCATCTCCGCCGTCTTGCTGGCCCTCTCGCGCGCCCGTGGCGACGACGCGGCGCCCACCCTCCTGGATCACGCCGCGCATGCGGATATGGGCGTGCGCTCGGCCGCGGTTCTCGGCCTCTCGTCCCTCCGCGACGGGGGAGGAAAGCAGTTGAGCGAAGGCTTGAGTCGCGCCTTCGACGCATCCCTTGGTGATCCGGACGTCAAGACTCGAATCCTCATTGTCGAGGCGGCCGCCCAACATAAAGGCACGGAGAATCTCTCCCTTCTGCGCCGCATCGCGGGATCCGACCCGGCGCGTGTGGTCAGGCACCGGGCGCTCGAGGCACTCGGTGAGGGTGTCGCGCCGGCGGAACGTTCCGCGCTCCGGATCGCCGACGCAAGGAGGCTCGTGTCCATTTACGAAGTGGGGGGAATGCCTTTCTCGCCGCGGGTGATCGTCACGACGCGTCACGGGAGCATCGAGATGGCGCTCGACATGGTCGACGCTCCCCTTACCTCGATGTCCTTCGTTCGGCTCGCCCAGAGCGGCTTCTACAACGGCCTCACCTTCCACCGTGTGGCGCCGGGGTTTGTGGCGCAGGGCGGGGATCCAAGAGGGGACGGGTATGGGGGTCCGGGATTCGCGCTGCGCTCCGAGTACAGCGGCCGGCCTTTCGGAAGGGGGGCGGTGGGTATGGCGACCCCGGGCAAGGACGCGGGCGGTTCAGAGTTCTTCATCGCTCTCGATCCGCAGCCCGATCTCGACGGCGAGTACACCCAGTTCGCCCAGGTGCTTTCCGGGATGGAGGTGGCGGAGCGGATCCGACCCGGGGACCTCATCCAGAGAATCGACGTTTTCGACGGTCGCGAGCGGCGTTGAAGTCGGGGTTTGGTGGGGCGGTTCGAGTTCTAGCTCTCGATATCGACGGCACGCTTCTCAACTCCCGAAAAGAAGTTTCACCACGCAACCTCGCCGCCATCACCGCGGCTCTCGACGCGGGCGTTCGCATCGCCCTCATCACGGGGCGGCGTTATCCCGCGGCGCGCCGCATCGCGGACCTGCTGCCCGGCGATCCGACGCTGGTTCTCCACAACGGCGGGCTGATCGTGGAGAGTTCGGTATCGATCCGCGTGAGCCCCCTGTCGCGACGGGTCGCCCAGGAGGTCGTGCGTTTCGGAAAGAGGTTCGGCGCCGACCCCGTGGTTCATTTCGGACATCGCGGTGAGGGGCTGCTCTATGTCGAGAACGCATCGCCCTCCCACACCCTGCTCGCCTACTACCTGAGTCGATCCCATCCCGACGTGCGAGTGGTGGACCACCTCGAGACCACTCTGGCGGCCGAGGCCGAAGACCCCCTGCAGGTAATGTTCGGGGGATCCATGGGCGAGATGGAAGCGCTTTCGGCGGCACTCGATGCCGAGAGCCTTGAAGCGGCTTCCCTTCGAACCGTCTATCCCAAAGACGACCTCTCGCTGATCGATGTCGTGGGCCCGGGGGTCGACAAATCGGAGGCGCTGCGATTTCTCTGCGCGCGCTGGGAGGTCCCGGTGGGCGAGGTGCTGGCGATCGGAGACAACTGGAACGACCGCTCGATGCTCCTGGCCGCGGGCCTGGGCTGCGTGATGGCGAACGCGGAACCGGGACTAAGGTCCATCGGCCTGCTCGAGGTCCCGAGCAACGACGAGGATGGCGTGGCTTACGCGATTGAGCGGTTCGTGCTCGGCTCGCACGCGGGAGAATAAAAAAGGGGGTGATCGCTCACCCCCTCCTGAAGCCGCAAATGGAAGCGACTTACTTCTTCTTCTTTGCAGCCTTCTTAGCAGCTTTCTTAGCGGCCATGGTGTGTAATCCCCCCTTTCGATCTAGGTAATTGCCCGCCCCGGTTTCCAACATTTTGTGTTGACAACGAGGACATGCACTAGTTGGAGCGTAGGTAATGACTTGCACATTGTCAAGAGGTCTGGACTCTTTTTCATCGGCGCGTCTCCCTTCATTTCAGCGTCTTAGCCTGTGGAAGTTCTGTGGAGAACTTTCCGGACAACCTGTCGATTTCGCAGTTTGTATTGTTTCTTTAACAGCAACGCGCCGGGCGGACGAACGGGCAGAGTTCGCTTCGATGTAGTTATGACGCTGGCCGGCGCGGCGTCCCGCCGGCGGGACGCGCGAGTCCCGGCCTAGCATGGTTTCTTATACGGGGGGTCCGCGGGCCCGTCCGGATCGGGCGGTCCCTATACTTCCCGCAGGCCATCAGAAATTTTTGTGAAATTTTTTGACTTCGAAGTCGAATCGCGCTCGGGACGAGCGCGGGCCGGGCGTCTGATGACGCCGCATGGCACGATTCACACTCCGATCTTCATGCCCGTCGGCACCGCGGGATCGGTGAAGGGTCTCACCGCGCAACACCTCGAAGAGATCGGCGCGCAGATCATTCTCGCGAACACCTACCACCTGCACGTGCGACCGGGTGAAGAGCTCGTGAAGGAACTGGGCGGCCTTCATGGCTTCACCGGATTTCGCCGGCCCTTCCTCACCGACAGCGGCGGCTACCAGGTGATGAGCCTGGCCGCGCTCCGGAAGCGAAGCGAAGCGAGCGTGGTGTTCAGGAGCCATCTTGATGGCGCGCGCCTGGAACTCTCGCCCGAAAGTTCGATCGCGATCCAGATGAAGCTCGGCGCGGACATCATCATGGCTTTTGACGAGTGCCCTCCCTACCCGGCGACGCGGGAAGAGGTTCTCGATGCGACGGAGCGGACCGCGCGATGGGCCGAACGATCGAAGCGGGCGCACACCAGAGACGATCAGTGGCTTTTCGGGATCGTCCAGGGCGGGGTCCACGACGATCTTCGCGAGCAGAGCGCGCGGGCGATCACCGACATCGGATTCCCGGGATATGCCATCGGCGGTCTTTCGGTGGGAGAACCGAAGGAAGACATGGTCCGGATTCTCGAAATCATGGACCGGCATCTCCCCGGCGATCGGCCGCGTTACCTCATGGGAGTGGGCACCCCCGAAGACCTGCTCGACGGCATCGCCCGCGGTGTCGACATGTTTGACTGCGTTCTGCCCACGCGGAACGCGCGGAACGGCCAGGTCTTCACGTGGCGGGGCAAGATGTCCCTCCGAAACGCGAAATTCGCCCGCGACCCGTCACCGCTCGACCCGGGTTGCGGGTGTCCGACCTGTCGCGTCGCCTCCCGCGCCTATCTGCGTCATCTCCACATGTCGAACGAAATGACGGGGGCGGTTCTCTCCACTCTGCACAATCTCTTCTTCTATCTGGATTTGGTCGGAAAGGCGCGGGAGAGTATCGTCGCGGGCCGCTTTGAAACGTTTCGGGAAGAGACCCTGCGGGGTTTTTGCCCCTGATCCGCGTTTGTGATGGGTCGCCCCCGACCCTCGCTCGCCGTTTCGATCGGGCTCTACCCAAGAAAACCACCGCGCGTTTCCACCAGAACTCAAGAACCTCATGAATACGGCCTCCGTTTTTTTCGCGACCTTGCAGGCGACAGCACCTCAGCCGAGTCTTTTTGAGGCCTTCCTTCCCATGGCTATCGTCTTCGGGATCTTCTACGTCCTGGTCATCGGTCCGTCGCGCAAAAAGCAGGCCGAGCAGGAGAAGCTCCTCAAGGCCCTCAAGGCCGGCGATCGCGTGATTCTGGCCTCGGGCATCTTCGGGGTCATCGAAGGGGTTGAGGAAGCGGTGGTCTACGTCCGTATCGCCGACAAGACCAAAATCCGCGTCCAGCGCAGCGCCGTGGCGGCGCTCGAGAACCCTGGCGAAGCAACCACCAACTAGGAAACCCCATGGACAGTCTCACTACGAATCCATTCCTTCTCTGGCTCGCGATCTCGGTCGCGGTCGGAGCCCTTGCCTGGACCTTCATGCGCAAGGAGCTTCGGACGAAGGCCATTCTCTATTCCTCATTTCTGATCGCCTGTTTCGTGTCGATGTGGCCGCTTCAGGAGAAGCTGAAGCTTGGGCTCGACCTCAAGGGCGGCATGCACCTGATCTTGAAGGTGGTTACCGACGACGCCCTCCGGGCCACGGTTTCAGACGGCGTTTCGCTTGCTTCCACCGAACTCGGCCGGGCCGGGATGCCCGGAGCGAAGGTCATGGGAACAGACATCGACACCATCACGGTTGAGGGCATCGAGCCCGCGCGCGCCAAGGATGCGCGGACCACCCTCAAGGATTTCTTCCTCTCCACGGAGTGGAATCTGAGCGAGACCTCCGCTGGTTTCTCGCTGAAGATGACGGACCCCTACAAGCGGGTCCTGAAGGTACAGACCGTGGAGGAGTCCATCCGCACCCTCGAGCGGCGGGGTCAACGTGCTGGGCGTCGCCGAGCCAGTCATCACCGCGCACGGAAGCACGGGCGACCAGATCCTCGTTCAGTTGCCCGGCGTCACCGATGTGGTGCGGGCGAAGGACATGATCAAGCGCACCGCCCAGCTCTCTTTGAAGCTCGTTGAAAACGAGGCGAGCACGAGGGAGATGCTCCTCGCCCCCGGCCAGACCGAGCCGCCGCCCACCATGGAGATCGTGAGCGGCGCCGGCGCCGAGCCCGGCACGCGCTCCTTCTATCTCGTTCGAAAAGAGGCGGTGATCACGGGTCGTGACCTCAAGAACGCCCGGCCGAGCATCAGCCCGGAAACCGGCCTGCCCGACATTCAGTTCTCGCTCACCCCGACGGGAGCCCAGAAGTTCGGACAGGCGACCGGAGACAACGTGGGTAAGCGTCTCGCCGTCATCCTCGACGGTACCGTCGAATCGGCGCCGGTCATCAATTCGAGAATCACCGATTCGGGCGTTATTCAGGGAACCTTCTCGCAGGAGGAGGCGGACACCCTCGCGAAAGTCCTGCGCGCGGGCGCGCTTCCCGCCACTCTGAGTTTTCTCCAGGAACAGACGGTGGGCGCCTCCCTCGGTCGCGACTCGATCCGTTCGGGTGTGCTGGCTTCCGCCGCCGCCATGGGTTTCATCACTCTGTTCATGCTCTTCTACTACCGGCTCTCCGGCGTGAACGCGGTGGTGGCGCTTCTCGCCAACCTGCTGATTCTGATGGGAGCCATGGCCTACGCCGGAGCCACCCTGACCCTGCCGGGGATCGCGGGGATCATCCTCACCGTCGGCGTGGGCGTCGATACGAATGTCCTCGTCTTCGAACGAATCCGCGAAGAACTTCGCTCCGGCAAGACGGTGAAGACCGCGGTGAACAACGGCTTCGATCGCGTCTGGATCACCATCCTCGACACGCATGCCACCGCGCTGATCGCCGCCGCTTTCCTCTTCCAGTTCGGCACCGGCGCGATTCGCGGCTTCGCCATCACCCTCGTCTGGGGCCTCATCGCGAACGTCTTCGCCTCCTACTTCGTGAGTAAGTTCCTCTTCGAATGGGTGCTCGGCGAGCGCAAAGCCGACACTCTCTCCATCTAACGGAATCGCAACAGAAGAAAATGCTCGAGATTCTCAAGAACCCCAATTTCGACTTCCTCGGCAAGACGAAGTACTTCGTCGCCCTGAGCGCCCTCATCATCCTGGGCGGGCTTGGCTTCATGCTGGGAACGGGCGTCTACATCGGCGAGGGCGCCAAGGGCTACGGCGTCGAATTCTCCGGGGGAACGCAACTGATTCTTCGCTTCGAGAAGACTCCGGAAATCGACCGCATCCGCGCGGCGGTTGCGGACGCCACGATCCAGACCTACGACGACCCGGCCAAGAACCAGGTTCTCGTGCGCCTCGCCGCGGCCGACGAAACCGACCTGGACAAGGCTGCCAACGCGGCCAAGGCGGCGGTCGCCGCCCAATATCCGGAGAACAAGATCCTCGAGTCATCGGCGGAAATCGTCGGACCGACGGTGGGCGCCGACCTGCGCCAGAAGGCGGTTCAGCTGACGGTCTGGGGGCTCGTGTTCCAGCTCCTCTACATCACCTGGCGGTTCGGGGGAGCGATCTGGGGCGCGGCCGCCACCCTCGCGGTCTTTCACGACGTCCTCGTCACTCTCGCCTTCCTCGCCTTCTTCAACTACGAGATCACCCTCAACATCATCGCGGCGCTTCTCACCCTGGTGGGCTACTCGGTGAACGACACGATCGTCATCTTCGACCGCGCCCGTGAGAACCTCAAGACGAAGAAGAAGGATCCGCTCGCGAAGATCCTCAATGATTCGCTGAACCAGACCCTCACCCGTACGCTGATCTCGAACGGCACGACCTTCCTGGCCGTGCTCGGCCTCTACCTCTTTGGCGGTGAAGTCTTGCGCGGTTTTGGCTTCACCATGGTCATCGGGATCATCGTCGGCACGTACTCGACGGTCTACATCGCGAGCCCGATTGTCATCTGGTGGCAGAGCCGTCAGGCCGGGCGGGTTCCCTCGGCCTGAGTTCCACATCCGCCGGCCGCCCCCGCGACCCGGAACGGAAGGTCTATGCAGGGTGGGGGGGTAGACTCCGCGGCCTCTTGATGGGATGCCTGGTGGCAGTTTTCTTGCTGCTGCGTCTAAAGGGTTGCCAATGACCGAGAACGAATAAAAGGCGAAGAGCTTGATGAATCAGCCGAATTAATTTCATTGAATGAACTTAAGATAATCGGCGATCCTAAAGAAGTAGTTTATAACCCAGATGTGCCGCCAGAAACATTTGATTTTATTGTTATAGATGAATGCCACCGCTCTATTTATAACCTGTGGAAGCAGG
>JANNJB010000110.1:0-1975 GCA_031405615.1 Vicinamibacteria bacterium
TCTGGGTTCTTGCCGACGTGTACGAACGCGACATGGCCCAGGTCAAGCTCGGTCAGGCGGCGCGTCTCTCCGTCGATGCTCTCCCGGGGACCAAGCTCGCGGGGAAGGTGGCTTTCGTGAGCCCAATGGTCGATGACGCCACTCGGACCGCGAAGGCTCGTATCGAGTTCGACAACAGCGCGGGCCTTCTCAAGCCGGGCATGTACGCCACCGTGATGATTGATGTCGACCTCGGCGACGGTTTCGCGATCCCTGAGGACGCCATCATCGACACGGGCGAGCGGAAGATCGTCTTCGTCGCCCATCAGGGCGGCCACTTCGAGCCCCGGGAGGTGTCGACAGGCATCTCGATTGGAGGGTCGGTGCAGGTGCTCTCGGGCCTGAAGGAGGGCGAGTCCATCGCCGAGGCGGGTCAGTTCCTTCTGGATTCGGAGAGCCGCCTCAAAGCCGCCGCAGTCTCCGGCAAGGCTCCCGTCCACTCGGGCCACTGAGCCGCACGATGGGCATTCTCGAACGCATCATCGACACGTCGGCGAGGAAGAGATTCATCGTCTTCCTGGCCACGGGCCTGCTCCTTGTGGGTGGCATCTACTCGATCCTCAACATCCCCCTGGACGCCTTGCCGGACCTCTCGGACACCCAGGTGATTGTTTTCACCGAGTGGATGGGACGAGGGCCGACACTCGTGGAGGACCAGGTCACCTACCCCCTCGTCACCACGTTCCTCGCCGCTCCCAAGGTGAAGGTCGTTCGCAGCTTCACCATGTTCGGCATGTCCTTCGTCTACGTGATCTTCGAGGACGGGACCGACATCTACTGGGCGCGTTCGCGCGTCATCGAATACCTGTCCAAGGTCCAAGGACGCCTGCCGCCGGGTGTCACGCCACAGATGGGGCCGGATGCGACAGGTGTCGGCTGGGTCTTCGAATACGCGCTGGTGAGCCGTTGCAACGCGGGGAACCAGCCGCCGTGCGCCACTTTGCAGGAAATGCGGAGCTTCCAGGACTGGTTCTTGCGCTACTCCCTCTCCTCCGTCCCTGGAGTGGCGGAGGTGGCGAGCCTTGGCGGATACGAGAAACAGTATCAGGTTGAGATCGATCCGATCCGGCTCCAGGCCTATCGCCTCTCCCTCGCGGACGTTGTCTCGGCGATTCGCATGTCGAACGGTGACGTGGGCGGGCGCGTGCTGGAAGTGGCGGGTCACGAGTACGCCATTCGTGGCCTCGGCTACGTCACCCGCAAGGAGGACCTTGAAGAGATTGCGGTGACCACTGACGCACGGGGCACACCGGTCCGTCTCAGGGACATCGCCAAGATCCAGATCGGGGGCAACATCCGGCGCGGTCTCGCGGATCTCGATGGCGAGGGAGAGGTGGTCGGAGGCATCGTCGTGATGCGCTTTGGCGAGAACGCGCTCGACGTGATCGATCGTGTGAAGGCCCGCATCGAGGAGCTGCGTCCCGGGTTTCCTCCTGGAGTGGAACTTGTCCCGACCTACGACCGCGCTCCACTCATCCGCGGCTCGGTAAAGACGCTCACCACCAACCTCGCCATGGTTATGGTGACCGTGGTGTTGATGATCGTTCTCTTTCTCTTCCATGTGCGCTCGGCGCTCGTGGCCGCCATCACCCTTCCCGTCGCCGTGGCCCTGGCCTTCATCCCCATGTATCTGATGGGCATGAGCGCCAACATCATGTCCCTGGCGGGAATCATCATCGCCATTGGGGACATGGTGGACTCCGCGGTCGTGCTGGTGGAGAACGCCCACAAGAAGCTCGAGCGCGAGAGCGGGCGGAAAGACCGGACGGAGGTGGTGATCGAGGCGGCGCGTGAGCTGGGCCCTGCCATCTTCGGGTCGCTCCTCATCATCACGCTGGCGTTCCTTCCGGTGTTCACTCTCGAGGCGCAGGAAGGCAGGCTCTTCAAACCCCTCGCCTACACCAAGTCCTTCTCCATGGCGTTCGCGTGCCTATTG
>JANNJB010000111.1:0-3438 GCA_031405615.1 Vicinamibacteria bacterium
CAGAAACTCCAGTATCCCGATACTTCCAAACCATGAGCACATAGCACTCGATCTGAGGCACAAACGATGAAGCTGGCAAAGACGATTCTTGGACTTTCCCTGGCCGCGGCCATGGCGCCTTCTGCCCCAGCGGCGCCCGCCGAGACCATGCCGCCCAAACTTCCCTCGCTGCGGGAGCAGGACGCGATCCGCCAGGAGTGGCTGAAGCTGCGGCTGGAGCGTGTGCTGCCGACACTCATGCGACGCCACGGCGTATCGATGTGGCTCGTGATCAATCGCGAATACAACGAAGACCCGGTGTTCCGGTCGCTGATCTCACCTTCCGTGATGTATGCCCGCCGCCGGACGATCCTGGTCTTCTTCGACCGGGGCGGCGACACGGGCATCGAACGCCTCGCCCTCGGCGGCGGCACGAACGGGGGCCTCTACGAGATGTATCGCGATCCGGACAACGCGGGCCGCGAGATCATGGGCGATTCGCAGTGGCAGACGTTGCGAAAGGTCATCGAGCAGAGGAAGCCGAGCACCATCGCGATCAACATCTCTCACACGCACGCCTTCTCTGACGGCCTCTCCGCGGGTGAACGCGAGCAACTCGAATCGGCGCTTGGCCCCTGGACCTCAAAGCTGGTGCGCGCGGAGAACCTGCCTCTCGAGTACATCTCCGTCCGTCTGCCGGAGATGGAGCCCCACTACGTCGCGATGATGAAGACCGTCCACGCTCTCATCGCTCGCGCTTTCTCGAACGAAGTCATCACTCCCGCGAAGACCACCACGAAGGACGTGGAATGGTGGTTGCGCCAGACCGTGAACGACATGGGTCTCGGCGAGTGGTTCCCGCCCACTGTCTCCGTACAGCGCCCCGAGCGCCAGGCGACTGAATTCGCGGCCACGGCTCGTCCCGGGGCGGAGGTGATCCAGCGCGGCGACCATTTGCACGTCGACTTCGGGATCTATGCGATGGGCCTGGCCACCGACACTCAGCACGTCGGCTACGTGGTCAAGGAGGGCGAGAAGGAGGTGCCTGCGGGCCTGCAGAAAGCGCTCGCCAACTCGAATCGCATGCAGGACATCGCATTCGAAGAGATGCGGCCGGGCCGGAGTGGCAACGAAGTTCTCGCCTCGATGCTCGCGCAGATGAAGAAGGAAGGCATCGAGGGCACGATGTACACGCATCCCGTCAACGACTACGGCCACGGCGCGGGTCCGCTGATCGGCCTGTGGGATCGCCAGGAGGGCGTCCCGGGACGGGGCGATGTCCTGCTCCTTCCGAGCACGTGGTTCTCGATCGAACTGCAGGCTACAACGGCGGTACCGGAATGGGGCGGACAGCGGGTGCGCTCCGCGCAAGAGGAAGACGCGATCCTCGGCCCGGAGGGGAAGATGCGCTGGGTGTTGAGCCGTCAGACGAAGTACCACCTCGTCAAGTAGCGCGAGGTCGCTCGGACTGGGCGGAGGCGGACGGCAATCATGGGAGAACCGGTGGAGCCGCAGAGCGCACGAGCGATCCGCGACTTCGTCGCGCCTCGAACGCTTCTCAACGAAGTGCAGAACACGGCGCCCTGGTTGCCTGCTCCCCGCGAGGCGCCCTCGGGCGACGTGCGGGCGATGGCGGGCGGGCCGCTTGGATTCCTCAGCATTCTCGCGGGGTTTCGCCAGGAAGGAGCTGCCGAACAGGCGCTTGCGAACGATCGGACGCTCGACTATTTCGGTCTCTGCCTCGCTTGTCATCACGCCACCGTGGCCACGTTCGTGCCCACGGACGTCGACACGAAGATCCGGGGTCTGCTGTGGCGTCTGATCAAGGACCCCGCCCAGCTCGACGCCATGATCGAACTGACCGAGGGCTTCTGCGCCTGGGACGTCGCGTCGGTTTCCAGGCGCACGGTCGCCGCGGAAGGCCTGGGCCTTTTCGCCGGCCATCACGGCGAGCGACTCTCCGTTCTGGTCGCCGGCCTCGGGCGGGCGATTCATCTGGGCCGGGCCGATCTTGCCGATCGTATCCGCAGCCACATCGTGGCCGAACTCGAACGGGAGGCGAAGGGACTGAACGTCCTGCTTCAGGCGAGGGACGAACTCGACGTGCTCCGAATGGCCGCGGCCATGACCCACAACGCCGGCGACATCGATCAATCGATCTCGTTCTGGCCCCAGTCTCCCGCGCATACCTCCGCGGCCTCGGACATCAAGCGGCTCGCCCACGAAAATGTCCGGCCCTGGAGCGGCAGCTTTGCCCTGGCCGCGCGCATCTACAAGGCGACACTCGCGCCCGAAGGCCACCGGAACTACCCACTTCGACCCGTCAGGTGCTTGCGCCAGGCCTTCGACTTCCTGATCGAAACCGCGCCCTTCCTCGATGACTGGGGTGAGAGGATCGCTCGCGATCCGCGGCTTGAAGACGCCGACCGCAGCGAGGTTCTCGAAGCCCTTGTGATCGGCTCTCGCAAGATCGAGGGACAACGCGGCTATCAACGCGCTGTCGCGGGACTGCTTCAGGGCCTCGGCGGCCGAACGGAAAGTGTCGTGGCAAACATGTCGGCGCGGGCCCGGAGCGAGTTCAAGTCGGCGGACCTGCGTAAAGCGATCGCGGTGCCGCGGGTTTCGTTCGAGTCGTCGATGAAATCGATGCTTCGCAAGGTCCTCGACCCCTGACCCTTCGGAAGAACCCTGTCGCGTGTGATATATCTTTAATGAGAGCCTATTCATTAATAGACATTCCGAGAGGCAGGGACTCCCGTGACCGATACAAAAACGCAAGCGAAGGACGCTGGCAAGAACGTCAGTGAGCTTGAAGCCCGCCAGGTTGCGGAGGCTGCACGCGAGACGCAGTGGAAGCACCCGAGCTTCGTCAAGGAACTCTTTCTCGGCAACTTCCGGCTCGACCTCATCCATCCCTACCCGCTCACCGGCGACGAACGTCCCGAGTTCCGCGAGTTCTACGAGAAGTTCAAGACATTCCTCAAGAACGAAGTCGATCCCGCGGAGATCGACCGGACCGGCGAATATCCCGAGCATGTGCTCGATGGTCTGAGGAAGCTCGGTGCGTTCGGCATGAAGGTTCCGAAGGAGTATGGCGGCCTCGGTTTCACCAACGTCGAATACAACCGGGTCATGAAGCTGCTGGGCACGTATTGCGGGAACGTAGGCGCCCTGCTCTCCGCTCATCAGTCGATCGGCGTCCCCCAACCCCTCAAGCTCTTCGGCACGCCCGAACAGAAGAAGAAGTACCTTCCCCGCTGCGCCAAGGGCGAGATCTCGGCCTTCGCTTTGACCGAACTTGGTGTCGGTTCCGACCCCGCCCGCGTCACGACCACCGCGGTGAAGACCGAAGACGGTTCGGCGTACATCCTCAACGGCACCAAGCTCTGGACCACGAACGGGACGCTCGCGAAGCTCCTCGTCGTGATGGCCTCCGACCCGAAGACCCACAAGATTTCC